>CAZPTO010000159.1:0-2367 GCA_964589155.1 uncultured Bacteroidaceae bacterium
GCTCATTCCCGAGGCTTCGGTAATGACCGCAGACAGCAGGTGCGTCAGGCCGGTATTGTAATTAAAGGTTTCTCCAGGATCGGTCTCAAGCGGTTGGTCCAGGACTCTTTTTACAATACGTTTGTTAACAAAGAATGTATACATGCTGTTGAGATTGTTTTCATTCCACTCCAACCCGGCAGTCATCGTGAGCAAATCACGTATGGTGATCGCTGATTTCGCCGTGTCGTCCACCTCGTATTCAGAGAGATAGGAAAGAACCGTTTCATCCAGGCTTTCCAGGTACCCTTCGCTTAAGGCAATGCCGGTTAAAGCGGAGATCACACCCTTACTGGTTGACTTCAGGTTATGTAACATGCTTTCATTGAACGGGTCGAAATATGTTTCATAGGGAATCGTTCCGTTTTTGTATATGATGATACTGTGCACCGCTACATTTTCACTTTCGATATATTCGACCATTCGATCAAGGTCACCGGACTGGATGCCCTGGCTTTCCGGGGAGACTTTTTCCCAGGGCCATTCGGATTCGGCGGCCGGGGTAACCTCTTCCATCATTTTATCGCATCCTGAGAAAATCACTGCGAGCATTAAACCCGAAATTATAGTCCAATTCTTCATTTTTCTTTTACTTCCTTTTTTACCAAAAATCATAACAGAAACAGCTTCAAAAGTTTTTTCAGACATCCGATCGGTATGTTATCTGACGATATCGCTGACTCAAAGCCGCAAATTTAATAAGAATCTGGCGCTTTATGTTAAGAATTGCCATGTTGGATAAAACATAGCAAAGGCTACATAATCCGAATTGATGGTCCATCCTGCAGACAGAGGATCGAGCTACCCGGACCTGGTTATAGTATGGATGCCGGGGGTGCAATATATTGCCATGGCCTGGGGAAGGGTTTGATGCATGTTAAATATTCCAAACCTGGCATTGGGTATTAACTGAAATACCAAACAAAGTGCACAGCCAGGGACACAGAGCAAAACTAATCTTCCAAAAACATGATCAACGGTTCTATGAACGCATCAAACTCTTCAATATGAGGTAAATGCCCAATATCTTCGAGCTCCACCAATTGTGCATCGGGAATGGCCTGCTGTGTTTTCTTACCCAGTTCACCATATAGTCCCATGGTCTTTCTGACTTCGGGGGATACAAGTGATTTGCCCAGCGCGGTCCTGTCCCGTGTGCCAATGATCATACGGATTGGTACTTCGATGTATTTGAATTCGCAAAACACCGGGTATATGAACATCGCCAGGTGCTAAATTCCGCGGATCTTTCAACAGGAACCTACCTGCTCAGGATGATCATGGACCAGGAAGTGAAGGTGGTAAAATTGCTGGTAGTGAATTGAACAGGGAGATCTTCCCTGTTCCGCTCACACCGCATTATCGCTGAAACGATCCATCTCTTTAATGAAACCGTTGGGTGATACCCCGGTGAAGTTCCTGAATTCCCTGATAAAATGCGACTGGTCAGAAAATCCAAGTTCATATGAAAGTTGTGTGAAACTCTGGCCTGACAGTAAATACTTGCGGACTGTATTGAGCCGGGCATACCTGATGTAATCGGTAATTGTAAACCCGTAATGCTGTCTGAACAGCCGCTGGAGCTGCCTGGGGCTGACAGGGATCGCATCGTTAAGTTCATTAATACGGATCAGCCCGTTGGTCTTACGAATAAGGTCCATGGTATCATGGGTAAAGTCACGGCTTTTTTTCTGTCTTGCCAGTTGTTCCGTGAAGAAGCGATCTGCAGCCATCACCTGTCGGTCGGTAGCAAGCTCTTCCCGTATCCTTTCGCAAAAATGTTCCAGCTGTTTGCCCGCCACGCTGACACCATCTTCATATGTGGATACAAACGCCCCGGGTGGCACCCCCAGCAGATGACGGAATCCATCGGGATGAAACCTGATCCCGAACGTCCTGACCGCAGACGGGAATCTTACGATATAGGGACGATCATAAATGCCCATCAGTGTATATGGCGGAGAACGATCGTAACTATTTCCCTCCCGACGCAGTTTACAGTGATGGTCAGTCAGGTGAATGATCAGTTCTATGCATCCGTTGGGAACAATGTGATGAGAGAAACCAGGCTCCCCGGCGACATTGAACGTCGCTTTCCAATAGGTCTCGATATAAGGTTGAAGCGAATCAGCCGGACGGTGCTCGTACATCAGGATATTCATAAGTACCGCTTTTCTATTCAACAATCAAAATCCGGAAGGGTTTAAATATTCCCTTCCGGATTCATGAATAATCCTTATGCCTGTCCGAGTTTTGCTGTGTCAACGACCCGTGTTTGGATCGGAACCAGCACCTGCTCGAAAGTGGTAACAATATTATTTGCACCGC
>CAZPTO010000159.1:2377-7690 GCA_964589155.1 uncultured Bacteroidaceae bacterium
CCGCCAAAAAAACCAATTACGCGGGCTGTCTCATTGCCTTTATTGAAAACATTATGTGGAAGCATCTCCGGTACCAGGGTCAGGCTTCCTGCTTCCGCCATCTCGGTCTCGCCGTCAATCTCCACTTCCACTTTTCCATCCACGATAAAGAGGATCTCCTCCGCCGAATCAGTATGACGTCCCAGCTGCTCCCCGGGTTCTATTTCGAAATAGACGGTGGCGCAGTCTTTGGCACCATGTGCTCCTAATAAGGGGAAGGTGGCTCTGCAATGCTGGTTCCTGTCATGTTCGCCGTAGAATTCATTCAATTCAAGTTTTTTAATAGCAATATGTACCATAACAATAAATTTTTAATGAAACATAAAGCAAAATTACCAGGCTTGTTGCACCAAAAATTGTATCAGAACGACATTTTCAACTGTTATTGTGTCACCACCACCCGTCTGAAGACCTGGTCAGATTCCGGGGATATTGGGCGAAGTCAGAAACTGCATAAGCGCAAGGGTAGCATTTATGCTTATACATCAACCTGAAACAAATAGCAGATGGCCGATTTTTCCAATTTTTTGAAATAATAATTTCGGACCTTTGGGTCTTTAATTAAAAATCAACAATCATGAAGCACATAAAAACTTTACTTTTCTTAGCAGTAATATTCACGGCATTTGTTGCCTGCGATGAAGACAACCAGCAGCCTGTTATCGATGTGGGAGATGATCTCATTGGTATGACAGGAGAAACAACCGATTTGAATGTAACGGTGAACGACCCTGATGGTGATGCATTTCAGATCACATGGAACGTTATTGAATCACCTTCCGGTGCTACTCCGGAAATTGTAAACACCAGTAACACCCTTGCCACCTTTTTAACCGAAGAAGCGGGAATATACAAATTGGAAGTTGTTGTCGAAGATGGCAAAGGCGGAACGGCAAGCGATATGATTACACTGTATATCAGTGGTGCATTACCCAGGAGCATTGATGAAACCACTGTTTACCCCAATGTCTTTGATGATGCATCGATCCCTGATTACTTTGCCATGGAAAATGTAACCATTAACGCACGCGTTACCTTCGAACCCGGGGTAATCGTTGAGTCAGAATCCAATGTGTATATACATGTTGCAGGTAGCTCGGCCGCTCTGACAGCCGAAGGAACCGCTTCTCAAAGAATTCTTTTTACCGGCATTGATAAGGTGAAAGGAAGTTGGCGTGGAATTTCAATTTCGTCGAGCAATGTAAATAATAAACTCGATTATGTGGATGTGATGTACGCCGGCAGCAGCGAAATAGGTGACACCAAAACATCTGTTTTCATAAAGAGTAACACCGATACAAAGCTTAGCATTAAAAATACGAACATATCAGAATCTGACGGTTATGCATTAACCACCGATGGCGATGATGCAGTTCTTACCGCATTTCAAAACAACAATTTCAGCAACAACGCAAAGGCACCAATACAAATCGGTGGTGAAAATTTATATGCCCTCGATGAAACATCGGTATTTAGTGACAATGGCATCCAGGCAGTCGAAATTATATCCGGTAGGGTTACATTCGATAATCCCGGAATGATTTCGTATTCCTCATTACCAATTCATTTTTATGGCGAAGCCCATCTAAGAACAACAGTGAATTTTAGTGAAGGCGTTGTATGTCTTTTTGATGCAGGACTCAGACTTTGGGTGACAAATGAAGGCGCTATCATCGCAGAGGGAACCAGTGGAAACGAAGTGATTTTTAGCAGTCTGGATGAGTCTCCGGGCGCCTGGAGAGGTATTGAACTGCAATCACCTTCCACATTAAACAAGCTCGATTACTGCCATGTAAAGTACGGCGGAAGCACTGGCGGCAGAGGGGCAAATATCTATATGTTTGGTTCATCTAATGGATCCTATCTCAGCCTGTCGAACAGTTATGTTGGTGACAGCCAAACCTACGGTATTTACAGAGCCAGTGGCTCAACGACGCTTAACACTTCAAGCGTAACGTATGCAAATAACAGCAGTGGTGACATATATGAAGAATAAAATTTTTAGGATGAAACAATTATTTACAATCATTATTTCCCTGGCCTTTGGGATATTATTCGAAACAGCGCTTAGTGCCCAAAGCCCCGAAACAATGAGCTACCAGGCAGTTGTCAGGGATGCAGAGGATCAATTATTCATCAATCAACCTGTTGGGATGCAAATTTCAATTTTACAGGGTTCGGTAGACGGAATTTCCGTATATGTGGAACGGCATTTCCCAACAACCAACGCCAACGGACTGGTAACGATTGTGATAGGAACCGGAACCGTGCTGGAAGGCGGTTTTGCCGAAATTGACTGGACAAGTGGACCCTATTTCCTGAAAACGGAAACCGACTTGAATGGTGGTTCAAATTATACCATTGCCGGAACCAGTCAATTATTAAGTGTGCCGTATGCATTGCATGCAAAAACCGCAGAAAGTGTTATTGGTGATATTACTGAAACCGACCCTGCCGTATCTGCCAACTTTGATTTTACCGATGCCGCCAACGGCGATTTATTGCAGTTCAACGGCACAAAATGGGTAAAAGTGACACCCGATTACATTTCAGATTATACCGTAAATGAAAGCGATGTAACTGCCCACGAATCTGCCATAACAGTAACCGAAAGTCAAATCAGCGATCTGGGTACTTATATTGAAACCGAAAGCGACCCAACGGTGACTAAATATTCCGTGGGCGACTTTGCCCATGGTGGTATTGTCTTTTGGGTAGATGAAAGTGGGCAACATGGACTTGTTTGTTCCAAAAAAGACCAAAGTACATTTGGAGTTTATTGGAATCAGGGCATTAATAAATCTTCTCAGGCAAAAGGTGATGGAATCTATGCCGGCGAAGCAAATACCTCATTAATTATTGCAGCAAATGTTGCGCTTGGGGAACACCTCAATACGTATGCAGCGCGACTTTGCAATGAATATAAGATCAAGGAAGGTGGAACAATCTATGGAGACTGGTACCTGCCATCCATGGAAGAATTAATGCTGATGTATCGACACAGGGCAGCGATTGATGCTACTGCAAATAAAAATTTTGGCAGTAGTTTTGCCAGTAGTGACTACTGGAGTTCTACTGAATATACTACCACACACGCACGGTATCTGTCCTTCGACTCTGGCAATAAGAACGTCACGTCTAAGTTCGGCAATAAGTTAAGGGTGCGTGCCATTCGATCTTTTTAATGAATGATACCATAGAATTCCATAAGCGATGAAACAAATAAAACATTTGTTGTTCTTTATCCTCCTGTACCTGGCTGTTCAAAGCAGGCTCCAGGCACAGGAGACAATTCCGGCATCTGGCGGAAATGCGACTGGTAACAGTGGTTCGATCAGCTATACCGTGGGTCAGGTGTTTTCTTCCTCTGTTTCAAGTACAACTGGCCAAGTAACAGAAGGAGTTCAGCAACCTTATGAAATTACCCGCGTAACCTCCGCTCAAAAAAATTTGGAATTGTCCGATGCGGTTTCAGTGTATCCAAATCCCACAACTGAACATGTGTTGATAGAGATCGGAAACCAGGTGGATGAACATTTACGTTACCAACTGTTCAATACCCATGGTCAACTTCTATCAGGTAAGAAAATCGTTGGTTCTCAAACAATTATTCCGTTGGGAAATTATATGGCGGGGGTCTACTTTCTAACAATAATTCAGAAACAGGATGAAATAACAACTTTCAAAATCATAAAGAATTAGGAAATACATCATATCAATCAGGGATTGGTGATGATAATCCGAATAGTGAGCGTCTGGATGGCCTGGGCGACCTGAATTCATTACATATCATCGAAGCTTCGGGCCATTCCAATTACAGGATTGCCGATGTAAGTGTGCTGCATAAGAATGTGTATTTTATTGTTAAAGTAGACATCTCTGACAGCGATGAGGAAGATGTGGCCTTTGCGAGAAAGGTGGCCACGGAGATTCTCGCGCTTTGTGAAGCGTAGAGCAGGCTATTATTTCCCTGTCTGCTCATGAATTGCACGCACAAAAATAAATTTTTTGTACTTTTAGCTTATGTCGAACCTTAAGCTAAGTGTACAGGCACCTGTTGCCCGACTCAATCCATATGTCAGACGGATTTTGGTGACCCTTGGTGATGAGCATTCGGACGAAATTGTTCCGATTGGACCCACCGGGTATTCATACATCACCTACAGTCGTTTTCCCATTACCCTGCATTACCGGAACCGGGTTATCGAGTCGGATGAACAGTTTTACCTCTGTGGTCAGATTGAAGATGAACAACCATACTACACTGTAAAGGGAAGATTTTTTCATATCGGGCTTGAAATAAATCCCAGCCTGCCCTGCTACCTTTTTGGTGTGGAGGGTAAGGACCTCGTTGATACGGGAATGTTGATTGCCGATCTTGACGCTGACTTTGCCGGAAAATTCCTTGAGGCTGCAAATCAAGAGGAGGACCCCCTGCAAGTCGCGATGCTGCTGCAAGAAGAACTAATCAGCTATCTGCCGGAAATAAAAGCACTTGAATATATCGAAGAAGCATTAAAAGTGATCTACAACGCAAAAGGTAATGTTGAAGTCTCCAGCTTAACCACTGCCGTCGGACTAAGTGAACGTCATTTTCGCCGGCAATTTAAACGCATCATTGGGCTGAATCCAAAACAATATTGTAAGATCATTCAGTTTAATGCTGTATTTGAGGCGATTCAAACCAACAACGAAAAAGCCCTGTATGATCTTGCCCTGGCCAATGGGTACTATGACCATGCGCACTTCATCAATGATTTTAAGGTACATCTTGGAAAATCTCCACGCGATTTTCTTAAAAGTGAACATAGTTTTCTGAAATCATACCTTGGAACGTTTTGAGTCTGCGACAGAAACAGGAATGCGGCTTTCTAATTGAAAAGGTTCTATTAACTTTGAGAGTCAATTTTGTCCCACTGATCAACAAGCTATCTTATGAATTACATACATGATGAAAAAAACAGCTATCTCCCTGTTGGCGTTATTCCTTACTGTTACTGCAGGGTCCCAGGAACTGAATGAAGCATCCATCCAAAAGATCCGGGGCTCCCTGGAAATGGATGCCTACACAAAAGCGATGCAAAATGTGCTTTCGAACAATGAAGTCAAGAAACTGGCAAAGAAACTGGAAAACGTTGATAAAGACGATCATTTTTTTACTTACAAAGTGGAAGTGAACGGCATTTATTCCCTCAAAAATGTGACCAGCGGTCCGATATACGCATCAAACTCTTCAATATGAGGTAAATGCCCAATATCTTCGAGCTCCACCAA
>CAZPTO010000160.1:0-7677 GCA_964589155.1 uncultured Bacteroidaceae bacterium
ACCTGGTAGACACATTGCTTTCCGCGAGCAAAGGAGGAAGCGCATTTTCCATCCGAAAAGTTTTCGCTCCTGAGCATGGATTCAGGGGTACGATCGATGATGGTGTTACTGTGCATGATGAAGTGGATAGCAGGACAGGGCTTCCTATTGTTTCCCTGTATGGCAAGAATAAAAAGCCCACAGCCGGTCTGTTGAGAGATATTGATGCAGTGATCTTCGATATCCAGGATGTAGGTGCACGGTTTTACACATTTATCTCGACCATGCACTATGTCATGGAAGCATGCGCTGAACAGGATATTCCCGTGATCATCCTCGATCGGCCCAATCCAAACGGAAACTATACGGATGGCCCGATCCTCGAAGACGCATTCAGCTCTTTCGTAGGCATGCATCCCATCCCGGTGGTACATGGACTCACCATTGGAGAACTGGCCATGATGATCAATGGGGAAGGGTGGCTGAAGGGTGGGATCACATGTGATCTGACCGTTATTCCCTGTCAGAATTACACCCATGAAACTATTTACTCGCTTCCTGTGAAGCCGTCACCCAACCTTCCCAATGACCATACCATAAAGATCTATCCTTCGACCTGCTTCTTTGAAGGCACCGTGATCAGCGAGGGCAGGGGAACCCCGTATCCATTTGAAGTGTATGGGCATCCGGATCTCACCGGGGCTTTTTCATTTGTTCCGGAAAGTATCCCCGGAATGGAGATGCATCCAAAATTCAAAGGAATCACCTGCTATGGCGAAGACCTCAGGGAGTATGTACCTGCAAATGATTGGGACAGGCTGGAAATTAAATGGGTGCTCGATGCCTATGCCAAATTCCCTGACAAAGCACATTTTTTCAGGCCGTTCTTTGACTTGCTTGCGGGAACCGATGCATTCAGGCAACAAATCGTAGCCGGCTGGAGTGAAGCAGAGATCAGGGATTCATGGAAACCTGGACTGGAAGATTATCGCCAGGTGCGAAGAAATTACCTGTTGTATCCCTAGCGAGTGTCCTGCAGGAGCGGATGTCCTGCAGTTGCCTCAATGGGCGTCTGATACTTTTTTTTAAATTTCGGTTTCAGCGCACCCATTGCCCTTTTTTCCTAATTAAATCATCCTTTGAGAGAGGATTTTGATCAGGCAGGGTGGTCAATTGACCATATTTCATGGATTTGCTCTAATGCTCAGGCAAACATCCTGCTCCCCGGGATTGTTTATCTTTCTGAATCGAATAATACGGATATAATGAAAAGAACAGCGATCATTGTTTTATTTGTCTTCAGCATGGTAACCCTCACCGGGCAGGGCAATTTCAATGAATTTTTCACTACCAGTATGTCCACGAACAAAACAGGGATGTATGTGCTGGGAGGATGGGCGCTTGCCAACCTGGCCACCGGCGCGTATGGCTGGTCCAATACCTCCGGATCGACAAAGTATTTTCACCAGATGAATTTTTTCTGGAACACCATCAACCTTGGAATTGCCGGATTCAGTTTTTATTCAGCAGCGCAAATGACGCCGCTGCGCATGTCACCCCAGGAGTTAATGGATGCACATATGCGGTTTGAAAATCTTTACCTGATCAATGGAGGACTGGATATTGCCTATATCGGCACAGGATTTCTACTCAGACATTTGTCGGGAAGAAGCCAGAAAAGGCCGGAATTGTTGATGGGATATGGAAATTCGGTGATCCTCCAGGGCGGATTCCTCTTCCTGTTCGACGGGGTGATGTACCTGGTGCAGCGCAATAACCGGCTGGACTTTCTTGGTGATATGAACATGTCGATGATCCCGGGAGGTGCGCTGTTGCAATTTACACATGTATTCTAAAATACAGGTATCAAATATTTCTTAAGTTAAATGGAATGAACACAGTTTGTATCTCTTCTTTTGCCTATATTCGTAAACATTAAAGATCTCTGAAAAGAACAATTGAACCTGCTTCGAAAAAATGAACCTGCCTGTTTCACTCCATAAGTACCTGGTCAGAATCGCACCTAATTCCATTGTCTGTTTAATAATTTTTGCACCCCTGTTCATGATATCCTGCAGGCAGTCCGGAAATGGCCAGGAGGCAGTGCAGGCCAGTTTCAATGTGGACCAGGCCTTGCTGGAGAAAGATCCGTTGACCGATACAGGATTGTCATTCAAAATGCAATACCCGGCAGGTTGGGAAATGCTTGAAGATTCTGTCAGGAACCGGCTCGCGGAGCAAATTCTTGTAGGCAGGTATGCTCCGGCCAGGATCGTGAGCGGGGTGTTGCACCCTGTCGATTCTTCCATGCTCATCATTCTGGATGTAAGCCGGGTGGACAGTAGTTTTTTTTCAAATCTGAAAGAGAATTATGCAGTCATTTTAAACCAGGACAATCGTTGGTTGGATGTGCAATTGGAAACATTTACACACCATTGTTTTGTTGTGGATCAGTACGTACTTCAAAATGAACAGCTTGTGCAATTCAGGTTGCAATGCCGCAAGAAAGGGGATGTATCACTGCAGCCCCGTCTGGAGATCTATTTTTTCCTGAACAGGTCGACCTTGAAAGAGAACATTAAATCAATTGAATCTTCTATAGGTACACTAAATTGTATAAATTAAATTTAAAAATTATGAGAAAACTGAAAGCATTGATCGTTGTACTTGTATTTGCCTTTGCAATGACATCATGTTATTCCCTTGAGCATACTGTTGGTGCTGGGGGACAGGGAGGTAACACCGTAAGTGAAAAGCAGTGGTATGCATTGTGGGGACTGGTTCCTTTGAATGATGTGGATTCCCAGGAAATGGCCCGGGGTGCAGAGAATTATACCATCCATTCGCAGTTCAAGTTCGTTGATTATATCATTACAGCTTTTACAAGTGTTGTAACGATTTCAGTTCAGACTGTTGAGGTGGAGCGGTAGAAAGCAACAAGTATTGCAATGAATATGTTTTACAATGAATTTTTTGAATTGAACTTTTTTAACCTGATTTGAACCTTTTCAGATCATAAGTGTTTAATAAATGAAGGTTAATATTAAACAAAATAATTTTTAACCTTTGTTTCATAAGCGTTCATGATTTGGGTAAGTTGGACGGGTGGATGCTGCGGTATCCACCCGTTTTTTAGGAAAGAAAAATGGCTTTTTATCAATTAAAGACATCGCAAGAAATTCCCGCTACGATGGACCAGGTGTGGGATTTTATCTCTTCACCGGCGAATCTGAAGAAGATCACTCCCGATCACATGGGTTTTGACATCACCTCCGGTGAATTACCGGGGAAAATGTATCCTGGCATGATCATTTCCTACAGGGTAAGTCCGGTGTTGAGAATTAAAATGACCTGGGTTACAGAAATCACGCATGTAAAAGAAGGTGCGTATTTTGTTGATGAACAGAGGGTCGGACCTTATGCCCTCTGGCATCACGAGCATTTTATTGAACCGATCGAAGGGGGTGTACTCATGCGTGACATTGTCTCTTACAGGCCTCCGATGGGAATTCTTGGTGCCATTGCAAATGCTGTACTCATCAGGCGCCAGCTCAATGGAATTTTTTCCTACCGTCATAAGGCGGTGGAAGAGATGTTCGGGAAGTTTGAAGGGTAAGTTCTTATTATCCGCACTATTTTATTCTTCCCGGGTATGCTTTCAGGGCTGCCTCCAGGGTCTCCATCGCTTTTGCCAGGTCTTCTTTCTTCAGTACATAGGCAATCCGCACCTCTTGTTTACCCAATCCGGGTGTTGAATAGAACCCACTGGCCGGGGCCATCATTACCGTTTGGTTTTCGTATTCGAAATCCCGCAGGATCCATTCCGAAAATTGGTCTGCGTCATCAACCGGCAGGTGGACCACCGTGTAAAAAGCTCCCCCTGGTGACGGACATTTTACACCAGGTATATTGTTCAGTGCCTCTACCATAAAGTCACGCCGTGCAATATATTCATGGTAGACCTCATCGAAATAGGATTTGGGTGTGTCCAGTGCCGCTTCCCCGGCGAATTGTCCGAACGAAGGGGGACTCAGTCTTGCCTGTGCAAATTTCAGTGCCGTATCCAGCACCGCCCTGTTCTTCGTCACCAGCGTCCCGATCCTGGCGCCGCACATGCTGTAGCGCTTGGATACGGAATCCATCATAATTACATGCTCTTCCAGTCCTTCGAGGTACATGGCTGAAAAATGAGCTTTATCATCGTAGCAGAATTCCCTGTATACTTCATCCGAAAAAAGATACAGATCATGTTTTTTTACGATCTCGCCCAGCCTGCGCATTTCTGCTTCCGAATAGAGGTAGCCGGTAGGATTGTTCGGATTGCAGATGATAATGCCCCTGGTTTTCGGGGTGATGACCTTCTCGAATTCTTCAATATCGGGGAGTGCGAATCCGGTGTCGATCGTGGAAGTGATGGGTGCGACTTTCACCCCGGCGGCGGTGGAGAATCCATTGTAATTGGCGTAGAAAGGTTCAGGGCAGATCACTTCCTCACCCGGGTTGATCGTTGACATGAGTGCAAATGAGATGGCTTCTGAACCTCCTGTTGTTACAAGAATCTCGGTATGATCTACATTGATATTGATCTCCTGGTAATGTGCAGCAAGTTTTCTCCGGTAGCTTTCAATACCGGCGGAGTGGCTGTATTCGATCACCTCTTCCTTCAGGTTCCTTATGGCGTTCAGTGCTACCTCGGGCGTTTTGATGTCCGGCTGACCGATGTTCAGGTGATAGACTTTTTTGCCTTTGCTTTTGGCCTCTTCTGCGAAGGGGACCAGTTTACGGATCGGGGAGGCCGGCATGGCCATTCCTTTTGCTGATATTCCTGGCATCTTATTCGGATAATTCTGTTAAGGATTTCTCTGCGGATTTTTCGCGGGGTAATACTTTGCCCCTGATAGTCAGTTTCACGGGTGAATTCTCAGCGGACGAATAGACATATACTGATTTCATGAATGATCCGGTAAGCCCGGTATTGTATTTCACCTCTATTTCGCCTTTTGCACCCGGTTCAAGGGGTGCTTTTGGCCAGGAAGGTACGGTACAGCCGCAGGATGATCTGACGCGGTTGATTACGATAGCTTTATCACCGATATTTTTGAAACTAATGGTATATAGTCCATCACTTCCTTCCAGGATCTCACCATAATCAAATGTAGACTGGGCAAAATAGATATCCTGCCCGGATTCCATTGCCTGTTGCTCTGTTTTATTCACACATGAACTGATGCTAAGTAACAAAGAAACAAATATGAAGAGTTGTTTAACGGACATATCTGGATTATTATTTATTTAGTTGACCTGGTTATCATCACTTACGCTACGCCGGTTTCCAGCGAGCGAACATCACCGGTTTTCTGTTTCTCAAAAATACAAGAAATTTGGCAAGATCAGCATGAACATGGGTGCTGTTTCGAGACATACCCGGCTAACAAGCATTTAAAGCCCTGCGCGGACCAGTTATCCGGACCGAAGCACTCAATACATTGATTCAATATTCCATACAAATGCCCGCACCCCCACATCCTTATTGATCTTGTCCATTTTTTTCACCGCATCAAGCACCCGGGGGACCAGATCATCCTCCACAACGGTGAGCCTTGCCGTATTCTGCTCGGGCCAGGTATGGGTGTTCATATGCGGATCGCCATCGATACTGCCCCGGCCCGTGAGGTCGGTCCACCGCGTAAAACCACGGATATTAAGCTTGTCGAAAATATACTCCACTTTCTCCGTATGTGCCTGGTTATATACGATAAATATAGCTTTCATAGTTGACATTTATAAATTAATTTGTGTCTGTCCATAAAGTCCGATAACTGCGTTACTGCAAAAATTCTAAATCCTCGAATACGTTAGTATACTGCGGTTTATAATTTTTCCGCGCCTTGTTCTCGAACTTTATGATCCAGCCAAGTTGACTGTATTGAAAAACTCTAATCAGACCCATTGCATGAACGGAACATGCACTGTTCCGTTCATGCGTTTTATTTGTTCGATTACACTGGCTATTCTGCTGATCCATTCATAAATCCATATTCCACCGTTTTTTTCCTCTTACCTTTCTTGCGGATAAACAAGTGGTAAACCACCGGTACCAGGACCAGGGTAATAAAGGTCGAGAAGATCAATCCGCCGATCACGGAGATTCCCATCGGACTCCAGATCTCCGAACCATCACCTTTGCTAAGTGCCAGCGGCAGCATTCCCAGAATCGTCGTGACGGATGTCATCAGCACCGGGCGCAGCCTCGATCTTCCTGATTCAACGATGGCTTCGGTCAGGGCAAACCCCCTGTCTCGCATGAGGTTGATATAATCCACCAGTACAATGGCGTTTTTCACCACGATTCCCACCAGCATCACACCCCCGATCAGCGAGATCATACTCAGGACCGTCCCCGTAAAATAATGGGCAAGTATTACCCCGGTAAATGCAAACGGTATGGAGAACATGATAATAAAAGGTGTAAAAAGCGATTCAAACTGTGAAGCCATTACAATATATACCAGGATGATGACCAGGAGGAACAGGAGCTGCAGATCGGCCATGTTTTCAGCAAAGTCCTCGGCAGCACCACCGGATTCCACATACACACCATCAGGAATCTCCATGTGTCCGATCACTTCGTCGATCCTTGCTGACAGTTTATTCAGCGGGATCATATAGGGAGTCACACTTACCGTAATAATGCGTTGTCTTCGCTTGTGCTCGATATTCGGAGGCACCCAATACTCTTCCACGTCTGCGATTTCCTTCACACGAACCGACTCCCCCTGCTGGTTGGAAACCAGGATATTTTCGATATCCGTGATGGAATTCCGGTCTTCTTCATCGAACCTGATTACGATATCGTATTCATTTCCGTCCTCCCGGTATTTGCGCATGAATGGTCCTTCGATCCTGTTCCTGATGGCATTCGCCAGCGTAAAGGTATTCAGGCCATGCAATGCCAGTTTCTCCCTGTCGGGTTTGATCTGCAACTCCGGTTTGGACGGATCCCGGCTCATGGTGATATTCGTGGCTCCGGTAAGGGTTTCCAGGCTGTCTACCAACTGGTTGGCAAGCAGGGTTGTTTTCGTAAAGTCATACCCGTAAATCTCCACATCAATCTGGTTGCCCATCATGGCACCTCCCATGCTGCCCCCGTTTGGCGTAACGGTATAGGAGACGATTTCCGGGATGGTTGCCAGGTATTCCCTGATCTCTTCGGATATCTGCCAGACATCCTTCTCCCTCTCGAGCTGGTTCACCAGGATCGCAGAAACATTGATGATGTGGTTCCCGGTTTCAGCAAACAGGGAGGTAAATCCGCCCTGGTCATCGGCGCCTGAAGAGGTGCTGAGCAATTCGATTTCAGGGTAATTGTCCTCCAGGAATTTCGTCACTTTGTCAGCCACTTTGTTTGCTTCATCCACCCTGGTACCCGTGGCCAGTTCAACAGTCACGCCAAACTGGCCCTCGTCTGCCTCCGGGAAGTTGACAAATCCGATCTGTGCAACAAGCATCAGTGACAGGACAAAGATAACGAAAGCGCCGACCAGGATCGGGATCCTGATTTTCAGCGCCCCTGTCAATGTCCTTGCATAGAAATTATTCAGTTTCTCCAATAGCTTCTCTATGGTATTCGCATAGCTGAGTTTCCTGCTTTTCCTTGTCTTGTCTCTCAATTTCAGAAGCTTGGACGAAAGCATAGGG
>CAZPTO010000161.1:0-7606 GCA_964589155.1 uncultured Bacteroidaceae bacterium
GCGAGAAGAGCTTCTTGTCGATCACCACGCCAAACAATGATGGCCCGGCTTTCAGGGAAGCATCTTTCACATCGCCTGCCTTGTCGCCAAAGATGGCACGGAGCAATTTTTCTTCCGGTGAAGGATCTGATTCTCCCTTGGGAGTGATCTTACCGATCAGGATATCTCCGGGACCGATTTCGGCACCGATCCTGATCAGACCGTTTTCATCCAGGTTCTTGGTTGCCTCTTCACTTACATTCGGAATATCGGAAGTGAGTTCTTCCAGTCCACGTTTTGTATCCCTGACTTCAAGCAGGTATTCATCCACGTGCACGGAAGTGAAAACATCTTCTCTCACCAGCCTGTCGGAGACAACGATTGCATCCTCAAAGTTGTATCCTTTCCATGGCATAAATGCCACCATCAGGTTCCTTCCGAGTGCTACTTCGCCATTTTCAGTGGCATATCCCTGTGTCAGTGTCTGTCCCTTCTGCACCTTTTCACCCTTTTTCACCATCGGGGTAAGGTTCACGCATGTATTCTGGTTCGTTTTGCGGAATTTTGGCAGTTTGTAACGTTTAATATTGTCTTCAAAACTTACAAATTCCTGTTCCTCAGTACGATCATATCTAATAACGATCTCGTTGGCATCAACGAACTCAATAACACCATCACCTTCTGCATTGATCTGCAACCGGGAATCAGTCACCACGCCTTCCTCAACACCTGTTCCCACGATGGGAGCTTCCGGTTTGAGCAGTGGTACTGCCTGGCGCATCATGTTGGATCCCATCAGTGCCCTGTTGGCATCATCATGCTCCAGGAACGGGATCAGCGAAGCAGCGATGGAGGCAATCTGATTCGGAGCAACGTCCATCAGGTGTACCTCATCATTTTCAGAAAGCGGGTAATCCGCTTCGTAACGGGCCTTCACTTTCGGATTCTGGAAGTTTCCGTCATCCAGCAGCGGTGCATTGGCCTGTGCAATAATCTTCCCTTCCTCCTCTTCAGCGCTCAGGTAGACCACTCCTTTATTGGAAAGGTCTACTTTACCTGCTTCAGTATGACGGTAAGGTGTTTCGATAAAGCCGAGTTTATTGATCTTGGCATACACGCAGAGTGAGGAGATCAGGCCGATGTTCGGACCTTCGGGGGTCTCGATCGGGCAAAGTCTCCCATAGTGTGTATAGTGCACGTCCCGCACCTCGAATCCTGCACGCTCCCTTGACAGACCGCCCGGTCCGAGAGCGGACATCCGGCGTTTGTGTGTCATCTCAGCCAGCGGATTGGTCTGGTCCATGAACTGTGACAACTGGTTGGTTCCGAAGAACGAGTTGATCACAGAGGAGAGTGTTTTGGAATTGATCAGGTCGGTAGGTGTGAACACCTCGTTGTCGCGCACATTCATTCGTTCACGAATGGTCCTTGCCATACGGGCAAGTCCGACGCTGAACTGGTTCATCAGCTGTTCACCCACTGTACGGACCCTCCGGTTACTGAGGTGGTCGATATCATCCACATCCGTTTTAGAGTTGATCAGCTCGATGAGATATTTGATGATCTGGATAATGTCCTCTTTGGTGAGTACACGGTGATCCATGTCTGTTTCCAGGTTCAGTTTCCTGTTCAGACGGTAGCGTCCCACCTCGCCGAGGTCGTATCGTTTATCGGAGAAGAAGAGCTTGTCGATGACGTCCCTCGCAGTGGTCTCGTCGGGCGGCTCAGCGTTCCTCAACTGCCGGTAAATATGCAGCACTGCCTCTTTTTCCGAGTTACACGGATCTTTTTGCAGTGTATTATAAATGATCGCAAAATCGGTGATATTGGCCTCCTCCTTGTGAAGCAGGATCGTTTTACTGCCAGATTCCACGATCTGTTCGATATGTTCATTTTCCAGTACAGTCTCCCTGTCGATGATCACTTCATTCCGTTCGATGGAGACCACCTCTCCGGTATCTTCATCCACGAAATCCTCGATCCAGCTTTTCAGCACACGGGCAGCCAGCTTGCGTCCAACCACCTTCTTGAGACCTGTTTTTGAAACTTTGATCTCATCAGCAAGACCAAAGATCTCCAGGATATCTTTATCGCTTTCATACCCTATCGCTCTCAGGAGTGTAGTTACCGGTAATTTCTTTTTCCTGTCGATATATGCATACATGACACTGTTAATGTCCGTAGCAAATTCAATCCACGATCCTTTGAAAGGGATGATCCTGGCGGAGTACAACTTGGTACCATTTGCGTGCAGACTTTGTCCGAAGAATACTCCGGGCGACCTGTGCAGCTGTGAAACCACCACACGCTCGGCACCGTTGATAATGAAAGCCCCCCTGTCAGTCATATAGGGTACTGTTCCAAGATACACATCCTGGATGACTGTATCGAAATCCTCGTGTTCAGGATCTGTACAATACAGCTTCAGTTTTGCTTTCAATGGTACGCTGTAGGTCAGTCCCCTTTCGATACATTCATCGATGGAATAGCGTGCCGGGTCGATGGAAAAGTCCAAAAACTCCAGTACGAAATTATTCCTGGTATCGGTGATCGGGAAATTTTCCTGAAAGACCTTGTAGAGTCCTTCATCTTTTCTGTTTTCAGGGGTTGTTTCCAGTTGGAAGAACTCCCGAAAAGACTTTAATTGTACTTCCAGAAAATCTGGATATTCCAGTTGATTTTTAATGGAAGCAAAACTTAAACGCTTATTGTTTTGTGTTAATGACATCGCGGTATATTCCAAAATTTAACCTTAAATTATTTATATGCATAAAGGTTTAGACCCCATCTTCTCTCAAGATGGGGTACTAAACCTACAGTGGAAATGCGAGTGCCTTATTTGATTTCAACCTCTGCTCCAGCTTCTTCAAGTTGTGTTTTGATTGATTCAGATTCCTCTTTGCTTGCACCTTCTTTAACAGGTGATGGTGCAGAATCTACTAAAGCTTTAGCTTCTTTCAGTCCAAGACCAGTGAGGTCTTTCACCAGTTTAACGATTTGAAGCTTGGCTCCACCCGGTGATGTAAGAATCACGTCGAATTCTGTTTTTTCTTCAGCAGCTTCACCATCGCCACCACCGGCGGCAGGACCTGCTACTGCCACTGCAGCAGCGGCTGGTTCAATTCCGTGCTCTTCTTTAAGAATATCGAGTAACTCGTTAACTTCCTTAACAGTTAATTCTACTAACTGATCTGCGATTGCTTTTACGTCAGCCATTTTTATTGATTTTTGTAAATGTTATTAAACTTATTCTTTTTCTGATAATGTCTTAAGGGCTCCAGCCATGTTGCTGCTACTGCTTGCAAGCGCTGATGCCAGGCTATTGGCAGGCGATGTAAGCAGTGAAAGCAAGTCGGCAAGGAGTTCTTCCTTAGATTTAATAGTGGAGAGGCTATCCAGTTGATTGTCGCCTATGTAAATTGATTCCTCAACAAAGGCAGCTTTCAGGATAGGTTTGTCCATGGATTTTCTGAATTCCTTGATCAGCTTTGCAGGCGCATTACCTGTCTCACAAAACATGATCGAAGTTGCGTCTTTCAACACATCATAGAATTCGTCAAATTCGCCATCGGACTTCTCCATTGCTTTCTGGAGTAATGTATTCTTGACCACCATCAGCCTGATCTGGTTTTCGAAGCATTTTCTTCTCAGGTTCGATGTTTGCTCAGCGTTCAGCTCAGAAATATCGGCGAGATAGAAATGTTTGGCCTCTTTCAGGTCAGTAACCAGGTTGTCAATAATTACATTCTTATCTTCTCTTCTCATTCTCTAGAGATTCTTTAGCGATTATTTTTTCTCTTCGATAGCTTTAGGGTCCAATCTGATTCCAGGACTCATTGTACTGGAAAGATAAAGACTCCTGATATAGGTTCCCTTGGCAGCTGCAGGTTTCAGTTTGATAATGTTCTGGACAAATTCCTTCACATTTTCAATGATCTGCGGCTCCTCGAAGGAAACTTTCCCTACAGAGGTATGAATGATACCGTATTTATCTACTTTGAAATCGATCTTACCCTTCTTCACTTCTTCAACTGCTTTACCGATTTCCATGGTAACGGTACCGCTTTTCGGATTCGGCATCAGACCCCTTGGTCCGAGCACCCTACCCAGCTTACCGAGTTTTGCCATTACGGGAGGCATGGTAATGATCACGTCCACGTCGGTCCAACCTTGTTCGATCTTCTCGATGTAATCATCCAGTCCTACGTAATCGGCGCCGGCAGCTTTGGCTTCTTCCTCTTTATCAGGAGTACACAGCGCCAGAACGGTTTTTTCCTTTCCGGTTCCGTGTGGAAGCGTAATAACACCACGCACCATCTGGTTTGCTTTCCTGGGATCTACCCCAAGTCTGATATCCAGGTCGAGGGAAGCATCAAATTTTGTATTGGAAATTTCCTTTACAATTTGTGCTGCTTCCTTGAGTGTATATAGCTTGTCTTTGTCTAACTTCTCTAAAGCTAACTTCCTGTTTTTAGTAAGTTTACCCATTATTATTCAAATTAATTGTTAGACGGGAATTCCCCTTTAACAGTGATTCCCATACTCCTGGCGGTTCCGGCCACCATTTTCATTGCAGATTCTACAGTAAACGCATTCAGGTCCGGCATCTTGCCTTCAGCAATCGTTCTTACCTGGTCCCATGTCACGGAAGCAACCTTCACCCTGTTGGATTCGGCTGATCCGCCCTTGAGTTTTGCCATCTCCAGCAGTTGGACTGCCACAGGTGGTGTTTTCACGATAAAGTCAAACGACTTATCACTGTAAACGGTAATGATCACTGGCAAGAGTTTTCCGGCCTGGTCCTGGGTTCTGCCATTGAATTGCTTGCAGAACTCCATGATGTTTACACCCTTAGCACCCAACGCGGGTCCTACGGGAGGGGAAGGATTAGCAGCTCCTCCCCTGATCTGTAACTTAATTAAGCCTTCTACTTCTTTTGCCATTTCTAATTTATATTTACATATGGAGTTTAATCACAAACCTCTGCGATAAATGTACAGGAAGCATTTATTTGGACATACAGTTATCAGGTTCGCAATGCTTTTATTCTACCCTTCTTTTTCCACCTGCATAAAGCTGAGCTCAAGCGGGGTTTTGCGACCGAAGATCTTTACCATGACCTTCAGTTTTTTCTTTTCCTCGTTGACCTCTTCAATGATGCCGGTGAAACTGTTAAACGGTCCGTCGATCACCTTCACTGATTCACCTACAAAATAGGGAACGCTCATTTCTTCATCGCCGGCCGTGAGTTCGTCGACCTTACCGAGGATCCTGTTCACCTCTGCCTCACGCAGCGGAATAGGTTCCTGCTCGCCCTGGGTACCCAGGAAGCCGATCACATTAGGGATATTTCTCAGGATATGTGGTATCTCACCTGTCAACACAGCTTCAACGAGCACATAACCCGGAAAATAGTTTCTTTCCTTGCTGATCTTTTTACCATTTCTGATCTGGTAAACTTTCTCAGTAGGTATGAGAACCTGGGATATATACTCCTGGAGGTTCAACCTGGATATTTCACTTTCGATATATTCTTTGGCTTTCTTTTCTTTACCACCGATCGCTCTCAGAACATACCATTTTTTTTCTACATCGCTCATTACTACAATCAGACTAGTTTATAGATGCCTTCCAGTATAGTTTGAAACGAAATGTCCATCACAAACACGACCAGGGCAAAAATCAGTGAAGCGATCATCACGATGATCGCGCTGTTTTGCAGTTCCTTCCAGGTCGGCCAGGTGACCTTATGCACCAGTTCGTTATAGGAATCCTTCAGGTAATTTATTATTTTCTTCATTGCACATGGATGATTTCGCACGGGAGGAGCGACTCGAACGCCCGACACCTGGTTTTGGAGACCAGTGCTCTACCAACTGAGCTACACCCGTAATTGCCCAAACACTCAAAAAGAGCCCGGTCCAAATACCGATTCGGACCGATCTCTTTTAAAAAAGTTGGATATCAATGTTTTATTCAGTGATATCAATCACCTGGCCTGCACCAACTGTCCTTCCACCTTCACGGATTGCGAAGCGGAGGCCTTTGTTGATCGCAACAGGGTAGATTAGCTTCACGGTGATGGTTACGTTATCACCAGGCATTACCATCTCTGTTCCTTCAGGAAGCTGAATTTCACCGGTAACGTCAAGCGTTCTCAGGTAAAACTGTGGACGGTAGTTGTTGTGGAAAGGAGTGTGACGTCCACCTTCTTCTTTCTTCAACACATATACTTCAGCTTTGAACTCAGTATGCGGCGTGATGGAACCTGGCTTGGCCAGTACCATACCTCTTTTGATCTCTTTCTTATCAACACCCCTGAGCAGCAGTCCTACGTTATCTCCAGCTTCTCCGGTATCGAGAATCTTACGAAACATTTCAACACCAGTACACACTGTTTTACGTCCTTCAGCTCCGAGTCCGATCATCGCCAGCTCTTCACCTGTATTCACAACACCTGTTTCAATCCTTCCGGTAGCAACTGTACCACGTCCGGTAATGGAAAATACGTCCTCAACTGGCATCAGGAATGGCTTTTCCTTCTCGCGCGGCGGGATTGGAATATATTCATCAACTGCATTCATCAGTTCCATTACTTTTTCTTCCCACTTCTCTTCGCCGTTCAGAGCACCAAGTGCGGAACCGTGGATAACAGGAGCATTGTCTCCGTCAAATTCATAGAAATCAAGAAGCTCACGAACCTCCATATCGACCAGTTCGAGCAGTTCCGGATCGTCAACCATGTCTACCTTGTTCAGGAAAACAACGATTTTGGGAACATTCACCTGGCGAGCGAGGAGGATGTGCTCTCTTGTTTGTGGCATAGGTCCGTCAGTACCCGCAACAACAAGAATGGCTCCGTCCATCTGGGCAGCACCCGTTACCATGTTCTTTACATAGTCAGCGTGTCCCGGGCAGTCAACGTGCGCATAGTGGCGTGTCGCTGTCTGGTACTCGACGTGAGCAGTGTTAATTGTGATACCTCTTTCTTTTTCCTCAGGTGCATTGTCAATAGAATCGAAATCCCTGATCTCAGAGAGTCCCGCTTTTGCAAGAACCTGTGTAATAGCAGCGGTCAATGTGGTCTTACCGTGGTCAACGTGACCGATGGTACCAATATTGACGTGCGCTTTGGACCTATCAAATTTTTCTTTAGCCATAACTTAAATTAAATTAATATTGATACTTGTAAATAGTTACTTCAAATTCAAATTTTTGAGCCAATGATGGGAATTGAACCCATGACCTCTTCCTTACCAAGGAAGCGCTCTACCCCTGAGCTACATCGGCTTGTGAATGCTGTGCCGGATCATCCCGGGTACAGGGGAAACATCACGAACAAAACCCTATCAAGAACTCTTTTTAACGTTTGAGCGGGAAACGAGGCTCGAACTCGCGACCCCAACCTTGGAAGGGTTGTGCTCTACCAACTGAGCTATTCCCGCAGTGTGCGCCAAAACTTCAGTGAAGGCGTACAAATAAAACCTGCACTTGTGTTTTGGAGCTGCCCGCCTTCGCCAAGGCTTCGGCGGACGCTGTGGGGAGAGGAGGATTCGAACCTCCGAAGTCGTGCGACAGCAGATTTACAGTCTGCCCCAGTTGGCCACTTTGGTATCTCCCCTTTGAG
>CAZPTO010000162.1:0-7594 GCA_964589155.1 uncultured Bacteroidaceae bacterium
GTCTTTTAATTCCTGGAGGCTGAAACTGGCGGTTGCTGTTTCGATTTCGCCTGTTGTTGCCTCCAGCCTGTAACTTGTATTTGCCTTGGCTGTGATCGTAGAATGATAATTGCCGAGACTATCGTATACCAGGTCTTCAACATACACATCATTTTCAAAAAGCTTTACTTCGGCATTGTCCAGGAAAGGAAGTATCTCACTGTGTTCGATGATGCTCTTGGTCCTCGCTACATTTATTTCAATGATACTGTCCTGGTAAATCAGGCCGTTCAGTACAATTTTCGGTTCGAAATCCAGGTCTTCATAGTCCAGTTCTTTATAGCAGGACTGGCTGAAAACCACTAAAAGCATTAAAAAGAGGTAATTTGATATTTTCATAACCAACCTTCTTTAGTCAAATTTAAAATGGTATGATATGGATGGTATGATGGGGAACAATCCATATGCGTACACACTTTTATTGGTCTGCTCTTCCTTGTAATAATTCGTTTCCACTTCGATCATAAAGGGATTCATATGACAATAGGCATTATAGAGTCCGAGCGAGAGGGTCCTGGTCCCGCGTTTTTTCTGTTTATGAATATTCACTCCCAGATCGAGCCTGTGGTAAGATGGCATCCTGAAGTTGTTCCTGTTTTCATAATACTCGGTGGATCGATAATACCTTGGAATTTCACCCTCCAGGCGTTCTATGGCAGCATAGAAGTTCTGAATATCTACATAGCTCATGTAATTGGCTGTAGCAAGGGTAATGGCATTCCCGGTATTAAACACCCAGTTCATACCGAAATCATATGTATCGTTGAGTTTATAGGTTAATGCGATGGCGAAATCATGCCGGCGGTCGTAGGTAAACGGAAATACTTCTCCATTGTCTATTTCATCAAACTGACGGTTTGCCCAGGACAGGGTATATCCTGCCCAGCCTTTCAATTTTCCAATGTCCTTCCGCAGCAGCAATTCCACACCATAGGACCAGCCGGTGCCCTGCGTAACCTTACTTTCCCACATGTCTGCGTCTTTCACTTCCGTGTTGTCGAAATCCAGGAATAGACTGGCACCCTCCTTATATTCCACCAGGTTGTTCATATCCTTATAGTAACCTTCAATTGACAGGTCGTATGTATTTGCGAAATTGAAATTCGCCGACACAGCGTATTGTGTTGAGTTCTGGGGCAGGACAATATCTGTGGAAGGAATCCATATGTCTGTAGGGAAACCGACAGTTGTGGATGTCAGCAGGTTTACAAACTGCTTCATCTTCGAATAGCTGGCTTTGAGCGAAAAGTTGTCTGTAATCAGCGCCCTTGCAGAGATTCTTGGTTCAGGGGATAGAAAGGTGGTATCCCTGATTTGAAAGTTTGCCATCCGGCCCCCGATATTCAGGGAGAGGAATGTACCGATAGTAATGTTGTTTTCGAGATAGATGGCATATTCTTTTGCGGCAATCAGGCTATTCCCGTAGGTTGTATCTATGGCTACATCAGCACCTTCAGAGATTTTTGAAGCTGAAATACCGGGATTGAACATGTGATAGATCCCGTTGGCTCCGAATTTTATATTGTAGGATGGAGACAGAATATAGTTAAAATCCATATTGGCAGCGAGATCCCTGATACTGGTGTTGTAATTTGCTTCTGAGTTGAATGTATATTTACCCCCGCTCCACGCGTAGATGTCCTTTTCTTCCTGGCCGATGAAATATTGAAACCTGGAATAGGAGAGGGATGTGTTTGCGAACAGTTTCGGGGAAAAAACATGGTTCCACCTGAGGGCCGTGACCATATTGCCCCAGTTCATCTTGTATTTTTGCCTGTAGGATGCGCTGTCACTATAATCTTCGCCAATATTGGCATAGAGATTATCCCTGCCGTAATACAGACTAAAATATACGCGGTCTTTGTCCGAAAATTTGTAATTGATTTTTGCATTCAGATCTTCCATGAAATAGCCTGCTGTGAGCCTGTCAATATCCTTGTTTATCAAGCTGTATATCCATTCAGCAGGAACAGCGACCAGGTCGAGGTAGGACCGGCGGGCAGAAATCATGTATGCGCACTTGTCCCTGACAATGGGTCCCTCTGTCATCACACTGGAGGACAATAAACCTATATTAAAAGAGGTGTTGGATTCCTGCATATTTCCCTCTTTCATTCTCACATCGATCACTGAAGAAAGATGTCCGCCATACCTGGCCGGGAAGCCACCTTTGATCACATCAAAATCTGAAATGGCGTCTGAATTAAACACAGAAAAAAAGCCAAAGAGATGGTTAATATTGTATACAGGTACGCCATCGATAAGGACCTGGTTCTGGTCCGGACTTCCTCCCCTTACATAGATTCCGCTCGTTCCTTCCACCCCTCCTTTTATTCCCGGCATCATCTGGATGGATTTCATGATATCCGCCTCACCAAGAATCACCGGAAGATTTCTCACTACATTCAAAGGAACATCAATCATGCCTGTCTGGTTGTCCCGGACATGGTCTCTTTTAGAAGTTATTGAAACCTCATCAATTTCAAGGGAAGGAGTGAGGTGCATGTTGATCATGGTGTCTGCAGAAAGCACCACCTCCATCACTTCAGAGGTATAGCCCACATAGGTGCAGGTCAGCCTTATTTTTCCACCGGGAATGGTCAGACTGTAGAATCCGTATTCATTGGAAGCCGTTCCATGATTCGTTTTGGCTAAATTGTAAACGGAAGCGCCAGGAAGTCTTTCGCTTGAGCCGGCATCTTCAATATAGCCGCTGATGGTGTATTTCTGCGCAAATGTAAGTTGGGATATAAAAAGAAACAGGAACCATAACTTTTTCATGAGGGTTTTAATTAGGGTGTGAAAAAGTAATTGTTGTTATTACTTTAACAGCTAAATCCCGGGAAAATTGTATGGAAGCTGTGCTGAATTAGTCCAGGAATAGCTCCTGCACCTCCTTTTTCAGGAAATTGATGGCGACCTGGGAAGGAGGTGTCTGTAATTCCATCACTCTTTCGAGGATCAGTTTCCCGAGGGAAGCGCCACTGGCCTCTCCTTTCAGTTCGCCTGCTGAATCGTTGATGATCTTGAGAATATGGTTTTTGGCCATCTGCACCATTTTCCAGGCGTCGCTGCTGACATACATCTGCTGGGAAAGATTGTGATCGTATTCGTGGCGGATGGTGTTTTGTAACTCTGCCTGAAGCTGTGCAGCCGTCATTCCCTGTCGCCTGATGCGCATTAATATAGATTCCGGTGCAACCCTTTCCAGGAACAGGATGATCCGTTCATAGGCCTGCAGGCGAACCGGCAGAATATCATCTTTCAAATGCATGTTGAATTCATGCTTCCTGCGCTTATCTTCCTGTTTGCTCCACGTCTTCAGAAACAAATACACGGTAAAGAAAAGGATCAGCGCGGGTATGGTATATTTCAGGATTTCAAGCAAAATCTCCATGTGAATTATTTTTTGAAAGTAGTACCTTACAATATTAACTAATTTATAATTAAAACTGTATTTTTACGCTATCAAACATATTTCAACAATTCATTAAAACCAATCATTATGGAAAGATTATCATCCAGAATTAAGGCCTTATCACCTTCTGCCACCATCGCCATGAACCAGAAAGGACGGGATCTTAAAGAAAAGGGCATCGATATCATTAATCTCAGTGTCGGTGAACCCGACTTTTTTACCCCTGACCATGTAAAGGAGGCAGCTAAAAAAGCTGTTGATGATAACTTTTCCTTCTATGCTCCGGTTCCTGGTTACCCGGCTTTACGCCAGGCAATCGTAGACAAGTTGAAAAGGGACAATGACCTGGATTATTCGCCTGCACAGATTGTTGTGAGTACCGGGGCAAAGCATGCACTGGCCAACGTGATCGAGTGCCTGGTTGAAAAGGGCGAGGAGGTCATCATTCCAGCACCTTACTGGGTGAGCTATGCTGAACAGGTAAAGATCGCCGAAGGGAAGAATGTAATCATTTCTACCAGCATCGATGATGAATTCAAGATGACCCCCGAACAATTGAAAGCAGCGATCACGCCGAACACCCGTGCATTGTTACTTTGCTCTCCCTCCAACCCCACCGGAAGCGTTTATACCCGAGAGGAGCTGAAGGCAATTGCTGATGTGATCGCTGAGAACGATGAGATTTTCGTGATTGCCGATGAGATCTATGAGCATATTAATTTCGTTGGCGGACATGAAAGTATTGCCCAGTTTGAGAACATCCGCAACAGGGTGGTGATCATCAACGGTGTTTCCAAGGCATATGCCATGACCGGTTATCGCATCGGATTTATGGCTGGTCCTGAATGGCTTGCCAGGGCATGCACCAAGTTGCAGGGACAAGTCACTTCAGGGGCAACCTCTGTGGCCATGCAGGCAGCAATTGCCGCATTGACCGGTGATCAGTCATGCCTGAAAGAGATGAATACAGCATTTCGCAGAAGAAGGGACCTGGTGCTGGGGCATCTGGCAGATATCGAAGGAGTGAAATGTCCAACTCCCGGTGGTGCATTTTATGTATTCCCCGACTTCAGCCACTATTTTGGAACGACGATAGGAGACAGGAAAATTGATAATTCTATGGACCTTTGTATTTACCTGCTTGAAGAGGGTCATATTGCCTCAGTTCCAGGATCGGCATTTGGTGCAGAAGGGTGTGTACGAATCTCCTATGCCAATTCAGATGAGAACCTGGAAAAGGCCATGGCACGGCTCAAAAAGGCGCTGGCAGCGCTCAAATAACGGGTCTGAAACAGCAAAATTACAATCCCCTTGGTTCCTCAAGGCTTCACCGGGGATTTTTTTTTCAGAGCGTCCGGTTGATGTATGCACTGTAATCTTTCAGGATGGGGGTGTAGTCTTGCTGAAAATGTACAGAGTCGACCATGAAGTCGGCGCTCGAGCGGTTGCAGGCGGTGGGGACGTTGTACAGAACGGTGATCCGCAGCAATGCCTTCACGTCCACATCATGTGCCTGTGGCTGCATCGGATCCCAGAAAAAGATCATGATATCGATCTTACCTTCAGCAATCATCGCACCGAGTTGCTGGTCGCCACCAAGGGGTCCTGATTTCAGCTTGGTGATCGAGAGCGGCATACTAGTTTTTTTCAATAGTGCTTCTTCTATCATTTTTCCGGTGGTTCCTGTACAGACCAGTTCATGGTGATGGAGTTTCGACCAATTATATTCCACCCAGGCTTTCAGGTCTTCTTTCCTGTTGTCGTGCGCTACGAGGGCGATTTTTTTTATTTTATTCATTTTGTTTGCTTCTGCAATGTTTGTAGTAGACTGAAAAAATCAGGTACAAAAGTAATTTATATAAAACATTTCGGTTAAGGTATATGTATTATTAATAGTATTTTTGTGTGTAAATAAATCGTTAAGTAATGCTTGAGCGGAAAAGAACCAGGAGTGCAGGAAAGGTTGTTCGGCTTTCCCTGTTGGTTGTATTTGTAGGTTTGATGGTCAGTGTAATCATTGTTTTCAATAAATACCAGAATGTGTTTAGTGAGAATGTGGAGATCGCAGATGGGCACACATTTTTCTATATTCCTACAGGCAGCAGTTATGCCGATGTTTGGGAAAACCTTGATGAAAAGAATATCCTGGTCAACAAGAAATCTTTCCAGTGGGTTGCAGAGAAGAAGGGGTATACTGAGCATGTAAAGCC
Organism: uncultured Bacteroidaceae bacterium; assembly: GCA_964589155.1. Taxonomy (GTDB): domain Bacteria; phylum Bacteroidota; class Bacteroidia; order Bacteroidales; genus M55B112. The sequence continues at coordinate 5,668 of CAZPTO010000162.1, forward strand.
CGGTCGCTACAGGATCGAAGATGGCATGAGTAACAATGGTCTTGTGAATATGCTGCGTGCCGGCAACCAGGAGCCCGTAATGGTGATATTCAACAATCTCCGCACGTTGGAAAAGCTGGCAGGCAAGGTTGCAAAGTACATTGAACCGGACTCGCTTGAGTTGCGAACTTATCTGCTGGACCCGGATCTTCCTTCAAAATACGGGTTTACAAATGAAACCTTCATGGCCATGTTTATTCCCAATACTTATGAAATGTACTGGTCATCGACACCGGAAGATTTTACGGATCGCATGGCACGCGAATACGAAAACTTCTGGGAGAAGCGTGACAGGAAACTGGATAAAGTAGGACTGGATCGTGTAGAGGTATCGACGCTCGCTTCCCTGGTGGATGAGGAGACGCTTTATGATGAGGAAAATGAACGTGTAGCAGGCGTATATATGAACAGGATCGAAAAGGGGATGGCACTCCAATCGTGTCCTACCCTTAAGTTTGCCCTGAACGACTGGACCATCACCCGCGTATTGCATGAGTACAAGCAGGTGGAGTCAATGTACAATACATACAAACACACAGGCTTACCTCCAGGGCCTATTATCATTCCGTCTGTCTCCGCCATTGATGGCGTATTGAATTATGAAAAGCACAGCTACCTTTATATGTGTGCCAGGGCTGATTTTAGCGGGAAACATGCCTTTGCCAGGAACCTGAAACAGCACAATGAAAATGCAGCAGCGTATCAACGCGAATTGAACAAGCGGGGGATTTACCGGTAGCTATAGTCTGTCATTAACTGGTCCTGAAATTTTATGAATAGAGCAATAAAGAAGATGCTTCTTTGAAGGTTCATGGTTTCATATTAACTGATTACCGTTACTTCCCGTTCCAGGCGAATACCGAATTTTTCCAGAATGCTCATGTGTATTTTTTCTGAAAAATCGAAAATCTGTCTGCCGGTGGCATTGCCATAATTCACAATGACAAGTGGCTGTTTCGGCCACGTGCCGACATCGCCTTCACGCATCCCTTTCCAGCCGGCTGTTTCAATGAGCCATGCGGCAGGGATCTTTACACGTCCTGCTCCGACAGGATAATTTGGAATCTTTGTATAGTGGGATTTCAGTGCTTCTAATGTACCAGCTGCAACGACCGGATTCTTGAAGAAGCTTCCTGCATTTCCTGTTTCAGATGGGTCTGGAAGCTTGCTGCTGCGGATACCGATAATGGTTTCCCTGAGGTTTTTCAGGTCCTGTGTTTCACGTTGCATGAACACATCTTTCACATTGCCGTAATCTAACATCAGGCTTGCATTTTTCCTGAGACCGAACAGTACTCCTGTGACAAGGTATTTGCCAGGTATGCCATGCTTGAAAATACTGTCGCGGTATCCAAACTCGCAGGCGGCATTCGAAAGGACTTCCTGTTGCATGTTCCGGGTATTTACCACTTCAACATACGTGATAATGTCCTTTGCCTCTATGCCGTATGCGCCGATATTCTGCACTGGTGCAGCACCGACCGATCCGGGAATCAGGGAGAGATTTTCCGCGCCGTACCAGTTTTGCGCAACACAGTTAGCAACAAATTGGTCCCAATTTTCCCCTGCACCTGCCTTCACCAGTATTTCAGATGCCGATTCATCGACCACAGACACACCTTTGATTAGTGGATGAATGATCAGACCTTTATAGTCATCTGTAAAGAGCAGGTTGGAGCCTTCCCCTGTGATATAGTATTTCCATCCTTTTTTCCTGGCATGTTCTATAGCAAAAAGAAGCGCTTCTGCAGAAGTGGGTTCAGCGTACCAGGCGGCGGCAATATCCACTCCGAAAGTGGTGTTCTCTTTAAGGGAATAGTTTTCGTGGACCTGTAGCATTCTTTTTGATTATGTATCAAAGATAACCAACCTCGAAGAATATTTCTAT
>CAZPTO010000163.1:0-7571 GCA_964589155.1 uncultured Bacteroidaceae bacterium
GTATAATGAAGCATACGGAAACATTGGTCCTGAAAATGAAAATGAGCGCGGCGGATTTGATGCAGATTATAAATCAACCGGGACAATTATTCAGTACAATTACAGCCATGATAACAACTGGTTTTGCGGCATTATGCGGAGGGGAAAAAATTCTGACATTACCATACGCTACAATATCAGTCAGAATGAATTATTAGGGAGCTATTTATATGGATTTCCAACAGAATTCGGGCTGAAAGATGTTAAAGTATATAACAATGTCCATTATTTCGGAAAAGGAAAGGGGAATACAATTTTTGTCGAGGGAGGAAAGGTGAGACATCCCATAGAAACAACATTCAGGAACAATATTTTTTATTTTGAAGATGAAGCTGAGTGGGGTTTCGAACCTGGGAATTCATGCCTTTTCGAGCACAATCTCTTCTATAATGTTTCCCCGAAGGGCACCAATGCAATCACTTCAGATCCATTGCTTGTTGATCCCGGGAAAGGAGGAACAAATATCAACATGAAAGATCCGGAAAGATTAGCCGGATACCGGTTAAAAAGCAACTCCCCCTGTATCAATGCAGGAGTAACCATCGGAAATAACGGGGGAAAAGACTTCTGGGGCAATGAATTAAACAGTGAATCAACAAATATCGGTGTATATGCCGGTAAGAATAATCAATAGAACTGTACCTAATTGAGTAAACTGAAACAGATATAACAACCTGCATAATGAGAAAACTGAAGCTACTGATCACGGTTACTTTGATTTTATCCTCTGCTTATGCCTTTTCACAGGAACAAATAATAAATGTCTCAATGGACACATATATCCGGGGCGGGAGTTATGCCGATGATAATTATGGTAACGTTGATGAACTTTATTTAAAGGGACATCCTTCAAATTTAGATTATGAGCGGCACATGCTTTATCAATTTGACCTTTCCCCCCTGTCACTGGGAACATCTGTAATTAAAGGGAAAATCCGGCTGTACTGCACCTATTCTGCCGGTGATCACACGATCACCTTGTATGAAACAAATGACGGCTGGACGGAAGAATCTGTCACCTGGAACAATGCGCCCTCAATTGGAGAGGAAATCACATCTTTCTCAATTACAGATGCGGTTGTCGACGCTTATATCGAGATAGATATTCCCGATTATATTTACCAGGAAAAAGAGGGAGATAAAATATTAAGTCTGATCATAGCCGATGCACAAAAGAGCAATAAGCACTCCAAATATCTGACTAAAGAAGCCCCTGATCAACATCCTGAATTGATCGTGGAGGAAGCTATGTGTGATTGCGATGTAGCAGTGCCCCAGCAGTTGAATGTTTCGAATATCTCTTTCACTAAAAACTTATTAACCTGGGAACCGGTTTCCTGTTGCGCTATCACAGGTATAAAAATAGAACGGAAAATCGAAGGCGGAGTTTTCGAACCACTGGCTGAAGTATCAGCATCGGTATCTGAGTATACAGACAAATCCCTGTCTGCCGAAACGCAATATACATACCGGATTCAATCTTATGGCTCCGGTCAGGAGTCGGCATGGAGTCCGGAGAAGTCCTTAACCACAGCAAGTTACGCTGGAAATACTTATTATCTGGATGCCACAGGAGGCGATGACAATAACGATGGTTTGTCTGCAGGGAAAGCCTGGAAAAGTTTGAACAAGATAAATAAAACTGCGCTGTATCCCGGCGACCAGGTATTACTTAAGTCAGGAGAAAAATGGATTGGAACTTTAAGTCCGAAAGGATCCGGTGCAGAAGGAAAACCTATAAAAATTGGGAAATATGGAGAAGGGGATTTGCCAACTATCCAGGGTCCCGGAACCGAACTAAGCAACGCTATTTACCTGTATAACCAGTCATACTGGGAGATTAGCGACATTAAAGCAACAAATCCCGAACCACAGGATATACCCCAATATTCAAAAAGAGTAATTTATATCCTTGCGGAAGATGCCGGAGAAATAAATCATATACACATTAAAAATGTAGAGGTGACAGATATTGAAGTCCCGATGGACGACTTTGCTGATTCGAGGTTTTATGGAGGGATATATTTCGAAGTGCTGGGCTCAGAGGTCAAAACATGGTTTAATGATATATTATTTGAAGGCTGCTATTTCCACCATCTTGACAGAACGGGCCTGAGCAACCAGTCGACTTGGTGGAAACGCGGGCCTGATTCGAATTTTGGTGATCAAATTAATGACCCTGAAACAAGCCCAGCGTATGACAATTGGGTTCCCAGCACAAATATAGTTGTTCGGAATTGTCGATTTGAACACATAGGTGGCAACGGACTGATCATGCGCGTTTCAAAAAACACATTGGTTGAAGATAATTATTTTACGTACTGTGCCGAGGATATTTCCGGGAATGCTGCATTTTGTTTTAACACCGATAGTACAATTTTCCAGGGAAATGAAGCATGCTACACTATTTATAACGATGGCGATACCGATGCAAGAGGCATAGACAGTGATTTCAGAACAAAACATACGATCATACAATACAACTACCTGCATCATAATGGCAAAGGAGGCGTAGTCGCTACGGGCGGTAAAGGCGGAGAAACATCAGTGCCCCGATTTAATAAGGGCACCATTATTCGGTATAATGTTTTGGTGAATAATGAACAGCATATCGTCAGAACCTCGGGTATATTATACGATATGTCGGTATACAATAATCTGTTCTATTCCGATGAGTCCATTCAAGACCTTGTTATTATTGAAAATGGTAACTGGGGGGGGGCTGCAGTGAATGGAGCTTATTATTACAACAACATTTTTTACATAGAAGGAAGCAATCCATCTTATGACCTTGATGAGGGTAAAAACAACCTGTTCTCCAATAATGCCTATTTTGGTGCAAGCGGGGTTGAAAGGAATGATGACAATAATCGAGTAACTACAGATCCGCTATTATCCTCCCCCGGGACTGCTACTGATATTAATGATTTAGAAAGGTATAAACTTACTGAAGGGTCGCCATGCATTGGGGCGGGAAAAACAGTTGACGGCGCCCCGGAAACAGACCTTTTCGGAGTAACTCTGAAAAGCCCCGTTGATATTGGAGTGCATCAGTTCAGCAATGACAGCTCCATGATGTCTTTTATGAACTCAGGAATAGTAAATGATGCGCCGCTGAGGGTATTCCCCTCTCCTGCCAGTTCGCTGGTAAATGTTGTGTTTAATAAATCTTATTCTGGAATTGTAAGCGGAGAGATTTATGACCTCAACGGGAGAAAAATGGCGACCTTCAGTCAGGAAGCAAATGGCCATAGCATATGCCTGAACCTGGATCATCTGAATATAAAACGAGGGACATATATCCTCCACATTCAGACTCCTGAATTAAAATCATTCTCACAGAAACTAATGAAAAATTAGCATATGTGAGCCCGCTTTGTCAAGCTCGCATGCCCACCTGTAAAGTAAGCGGCAGGGAAACAAAATGAATAGAGTGGAAATGCATGAAATAAACATGCATAATACAAATTAAAAGAATATAAAGTGATTACCAGACTAAAGATTATTACCGTATTAATTTCCGGAATGTTTCTATGCGGTTGCAGCATTCCGCCCAAGAAGATTGAAAAACCAAATGTACTATTTATTGCCGTTGACGATCTGAACGATTGGATCGGAGCACTCGACGGACATTCACAGGCCATTACCCCCAACCTTGACAGGCTTGCTGAAAAAGGCGTATTATTTACCAATGCGCATTGCTCTCAAGCTGTTTGTACGGCTTCCCGAAACTCAATGCTCTCCGGATTACACCCCATAACTACAGGGTGGTACGCCTCCACGGCGAGCATGAGAGAGAATTATGATGAGGTCATGGAGGGCAACATGATGCTGCCGGAATATTTCAGAGCAAATGGATATAAAACAATGACCGTTGGGAAGATAGCGCATAGTGGAGCATCTGATTTCAGAGACAAAACAGATCAATACTGGAATGTCGTGGCTCCCAGTTTCTGGTCAGGAATGGAACAACATATCAGGGATAATGGCTATGGCTACAGGGGACTCATGTTTTATCCTTTCCCAAAAAACGGCGGTCAGTTAGTCGAGTTGTATGGAGAAGACACTATTTTAAATCATTATATAAACGTAAGGCGCTTCTACTCCCTTTGTGGAGGTCCGGTTGACAGGGAAGACATCCCGGAAAAAGGAATGTATGATGAACAAATCGCAGATTGGGCTGTGAATCAATTAAAAACAAGGCATGATTCTTCATTCTTCCTGGCGGTAGGATTCCTGCGCCCGCATGTTCCGTATGCTGTACCACGAAAATACTTTGAAATGTACGATCCTGAAAGCATAATATTGCCGGATATCCCTGACAATGAAATGAATGATATTCCTATTTACGGCAAAGCATATGCCTATGGGTTTACTCCAAATGGTGGATGGTATGATGTAAAAAGGAAAGAAAACATGCACAGGGAACTTGTACATTCCTACCTGGCCAGTGTAAGTTTCGTTGATGAACAAATCGGAAAAGTTCTGGATAAACTGGAACAAAGTGCATATGCAAAAAATACAATTATTGTTTTATGGTCTGATCACGGGCAGCACCTGGGAGAGAAACATCACTTCAGGAAACAGGCTCTGTGGGAAGAATCTACCCGTGTGCCTTTGGTCGTTTATGATCCCCAAAGCAGAAAGAAGGGTGCCTGCGACGAAACTGTAAGTCTGCTGGATATTTACCCAACCCTTCTGGAGTTGTGCGGTCTTCCTGAAAATGAAAAAAACGATGGTCGAAGTTTTGTCCCGCTGGTTCATAATCCTGAAGCTGACTGGGAATTTCCGGTGTTGAGCGTGTGGCGATATAAAAACTATGCTGTAAGAAGCAAAGATTGGCGATATATCCGTTATCGTGATGGTGGAGAAGAACTCTATAATCACAAAACAGATCCCGGGGAACATAATAATTTAGCGGGATTAGAGGTACATCAAAATACCATTGAATCGCTGAAAAAATGGCTGCCTGAGTCCGAGGCCCTTCCGGCAGGCATTGATGAGTGGAAAGATGACTCTTATGATGAAAGGGTGCGCAACTGGGAGCAGACAGAAGTTCCGGCATGGTTGAATTAATAAATATGTAAATATAAGCGAGAAATAATGATAGATACTTTCTCAAAAAGAGCGATAAAAATGAATAGATATTTAAAAAAGTTTACTGTTTTAGGTTTCGTCTTGAGCGTTACAATTACAGTTCTGTCTCAGGAAACGAAAGTTCCGCCTTATTCAATTTCAATTAACGACAACTGGAAATATCACAAGGGAGGAGTTGCCTTTGCGTTCAGAGACGGACAAAAGGGTTTTCCCGAAGGCTTAGACGAAAATTGGGAAACTGTTTCCCTGCCGCATACATGGAATGCCGAAGACCCATTTGATGAAAAGATATCATATATTAGGGGAATTGGCTGGTACAGGAAATACCTGTATATTGATTCAACGGATCAGGAAAGAAGGTACTTCCTGGCATTTGAAGGTGCCAACCAAAAAACAGATGTATACGTAAACGGCATGTTTGCCGGACAACACAAGGGCGGATATACAGGATTTACTTTTGATATTACGGAGTTTGTTCAACCAGGCGCTCAAAACCTGGTTGCAGTAAAAGTTGATAACAGTCATGACAATACCATAACACCATTATCAATCGGTTTTGCCTTATACGGAGGCATATACCGGGATGTCTGGTTGCGGGTCACCAACCCCGTTCATTTTAGCAAAACACATTATGGATCATCGGGTGTCTATATCAGCACTCCAGAAGTTTCAAAACGGGAAGCAAGCCTGGATATTCGTTCTATCATTGAAAATAATTCTGAAACGGCGCAGCACGTGGAAATCTCTCATTCGGTATTCAATCCAGATGAAAAAGAAGTACTCAAAATCCAGGAGAAAATAAGTATCCCCCCAGGCAAGAAGGTTGATTTAAAAGATGCCCGGGGTAAGGTGAAAAAGCCATTGCTCTGGTCGCCTGAAAACCCTGTGCTGTACACGGTGACTAGTACCATTGAAGCGGGTGGTAATGTAATAGATAAGGTTGAAAGCCCTTTGGGATTTAGATGGTTCCAGGTAGATCCTGAGAATGGTTTTTTTTTCAATGGTGAAAAGTATGTATTGAAAGGGACAAATCGTCACCAGGATTACGAGGGATTAGGAATTGCCTTGCACGACAGCCTGCATGTCAGAGACCTTAAGTGGATAAAAAATATGGGGGTTAACTTCCTGAGGCTGGCACACTACCCCCAGGATCCGACAGTCCTCCGGACGGCTGATTCATTGGGCCTGATCATCTGGGTAGAAACTCCGAATGTCAATTATATTGTTCCGTCGGATGAAATAACGGAGACTTCAGGGAATAAACTCTTGGAAATGATTTATCAGAGGTACAACAATCCATCAGTCGTTTTCTGGGGATCATCAAATGAAATTTTCCTCTGGGACAAAACCGCTCGAAGAGAATCGAAGATTGAAGATGTATTTTATAAAAAGCAAGTCAGGAATTTTGTCTTCACGATGGACAGCCTTATCAGGATCGCTGATCCCTACAGGATATCAACACTGGCCATACATGGCAGCCGGGATTATGACAATGCGGGCATTACAGATATTCCTCACATGGTATCAATCAATAATTATGCAGGATGGTACTTTGGAAACTTTCCCGGATTTGGCAATTACCTTGACTCAAGGCGCCGACGGTTTCCGGATCAGACTTTATTTGTAAGTGATTATGGAGCAGGAAGCGACGGACGCATAAACAGCACCTCCCCCGAAAGATTTGATTTCTCAAATCAGTACCAGCAGTTATACCACAAGGCATACCTGAAGCAGATAAATGAGCGTCCCTATCTTGCGGGTACTGCGATCTGGGCCCAGTTTGACTTTTCGCAGCCACATACAGGTGGTTCAATCTACCATATCAACCAGAAAGGCATGCAGAGGTGGGACCGAACACCGAAAGACATTTATTATTTCTACAAAGCCAACTGGAATGAGGAACCAATGGTCTATATTGCATCGAGGGACTGGACCAATCGCGCCGGATGGAACGGAAAAAACAAGCAAAGCCTTTTACCAGACAAACAGGAAGTCAAAGTGTATAGTAATTTACAGGAGGTTGAGCTTTTTGTCAATAATATTTCCCAGGGGAAGAAAAAGCCGGATGAGCTCATGGAAGTTGTATGGCAGGTTCAGCTGGAGGTAGGTGAAAACAGCGTGAAAGCAGTTGCAAAAGGAGGAAAAAAACGCTTAACAGATGTGATTGATCTGGATTATACAAAATATAACCTCAACTTTGATGATCTGAATGAAATAGCCATCAACACCGGATTCAATGGCGAATTCATCGATCATACGGGGAGGCTGTGGTTACCTGATCAGGTCTATCAGGAAGATCATTACGGAAGCATCGACGGGAGTTTCGAAATGATAAAGAAAGATTTGATATTAAAGGGGATAGGTGATCTGGAGCCTGTGTATAACTATTATTTAGAAGGGCTAGCTGAATACAGGCTTGATATTCCTGATGGCAC
>CAZPTO010000164.1:0-7553 GCA_964589155.1 uncultured Bacteroidaceae bacterium
TCGGATGGGATACCGGCGCCCTGCCCTCCGACCCCGTACCGGTTGATGCCATCCCGGATATCGGTGAAAACCAGCAGATCGTCTTCACCGAATGGATGGGCCGCTCACCACAGGATATCGAGGACCAGATCTACTACCCGCTCACGACCTACCTGCTCGGCATCCCCGGCGTGAAATCGATTCGCAGTACCTCAATCTTCGGATTTTCAAGCATCTATATCATCTTCGAAGAGGAGATCGAATTCTACTGGTCCCGTTCAAGGATCCTGGAAAAGCTCAATGCTTTGCCCTCCGGACTGCTTCCCCGGGGTGTCCAGCCTGCCCTTGGTCCCGATGCCACTGCGCTGGGCCAGGTCTACTGGTATACGCTGGAAGGCCGCGATCCACAGGGAAATCCCACCGGCGGCTGGGATTTGCATGAAATCCGCACGGTGCAGGACTTTTACGTGAAGTACAGTCTGAATGCCACTGAAGGGGTATCGGAAGTTGCCTCCATAGGTGGCTTTGTGAAAGAATACCAGGTAGATGTGGATCCCAGTGCATTGAAGGCATATGATATTCCGTTGCAACACGTGATGATGGCCGTGCAACAGTCCAACCGCGACGTGGGTGCAAAAACCATTGAGATCAACCAGGCAGAATACCTGGTGCGCGGGCTTGGATATGTAAAAAAAACAGAGGACCTTGAAAATGCTGTTGTAGCCGTTCATGATAATGTACCGGTACGAATCAAAGACATCGGGGTGGTTAACCTTGGCCCTGCAACACGCAGGGGTGCGCTGGATAAGGATGGAGCTGAAGTGGTAGGCGGCGTAGTGGTGGCACGGTATGGTGCAAATCCCCTGCAGGTGATCAATAATGTAAAGGACAAGATCGAAGAGATTGCACCCGGACTTCCCAGGAAAACACTGGAGGACGGCACCGAGAGCCAGCTGACCATCGTTCCGTTTTATGACCGCTCCCAACTCATCTATGAGACACTTGGCACGCTTGAAGAGGCCCTTTCCCTGGAAATCCTGATCGCCATCCTCGTGGTAATCGTCATGGTCTTTAACCTGCGGGCCTCGCTGCTGATTTCAAGCCTGTTGCCCATATCTGTACTTATGGTGTTTATCTCCATGCGCTACTTCGGGGTAGATGCGAACATTGTAGCCCTCTCCGGAATCGCAATTGCCATTGGAACCATGGTCGACCTCGGGATCATCCTATCGGAAAACATTATCAAACACCTGGAGGAAGCCCCGTCCGGGCAGAAACTGAATACCACCATATATAAGGGTGCGTCGGAAGTTTCATCGGCGATTCTGACTGCCGTATCTACCACCATTGTAAGCTTTATCCCTGTCTTTACCATGCAGGCAGCAGAAGGCAAACTTTTTGGCCCGCTGGCTTTTACAAAGACATTCGCTCTGGTGGCTGCGCTGATCGTTACCCTGCTGATCCTTCCAACACTTTCTTACTGGTTCTTCGGTGCAAGGATCAGGCGCAAAAAGATTGCCCGCTGGGTAAATCTTGCTATGATTCCTGCAGGAATCCTCGCTCTTATATTCGGCGCAGGAATTGCCGGGGGAGTGCTGTTGGCCTTTGGTCTTACAACCCTGCTCAAAGAACTACTGGGAGAAGTAGATATTCCGATTGAAAAACGGGATGTTGCCAGCAGGCTGAAAAGGATGGCACTGAAATTATTGCAGCAGTCGCACCTGGTCATTGCAGTGATCGGCATTGCCTGGCTGCTGGCCACCTACTGGCTGCCGCTGGGTCCCTCCAGGAGCCTGATAACGAATTTTATCTTTGTCGTACTGCTGGTGGGAATCATCCTGATGGTATTCTCGTTACTGGAAAAATATTACAGGTACATCCTGACCTGGACACTGGAGCATAAAGCAGTTTTCCTTGCTATACCCGTTTTCATGGTCCTGTTTGGACTGACCACCTGGATGGGTTTCAACACGGTTTTTGGATTCATCGCAACAGGATTCGATGCAACCGGCACCAATATACGAACTACGAAAGCCTGGTCAGGCATGACCCATGCTTTTCCCGGAATCGGCAAGGAATTCATGCCCGCACTGGATGAGGGGAGTTTTCTGCTGATGCCCACCACCATGCCCCATTCCGGTGTTGAATACAACAGGAAGGTGATGGGACAAATCGATATGTTGGTGACAAGCATTCCTGAAGTTGAACTGACTGTCGGAAAAATGGGAAGGGTCGAATCGGCGCTGGATCCGGCTCCTGTTTCCATGTTCGAGAATGTGATCAACTATAAGCCGGAATATATTCTGAATAAAAAAGGACACCGGCAGAAATTCAGGACCGACAGGAATGGAAACTTTATCATGGCTTCCGGAGATACAATCTTCGACCGGGAAGCGGCACTCCAGGAGATCACAGCCGATGACCTGGTGCCCGGTGAAGATGGAAGGTATTTCCGTAACTGGAGAGAAGAGATCCAGTCCCCGGATGACATCTGGGAAGAGATCGTACGCGTAACCCGGATCCCCGGACTCACCTCTGCTCCCAAACTACAGCCCATTGAAACCCGGCTGGTGATGCTGCAAACCGGGATGCGTGCCCCCATGGGGATCAAGGTGTACGGACCTGATCTTCCCACGATTGAAAACTTTGGTATTGAACTGGAAAACATCCTCAAAGAGGTGCCATCGGTGAAAACAGAGGCAGTATTTGCAGACCGTATCGTTGGAAAGCCATATATACACCTGAATATCAACAGGGAAGAGATTTCCCGCTTTGGGTTGAATGTGGAGGATGTCCAGACCACCATCGAAACAGCCATCGGGGGGATGCAGATCTCCTCAACCGTGGAAGGCAGGGAGCGATTCCCGATCAGGGTCAGGTATCCCAGGGAACTGAGAGATGACCCAGAATCGCTCGCAGGAATCTTCCTTCCTACACCTACAGGCGCGCAAATACCGCTTGGCCAGGTAATAGATATTGAATATGTGCGTGGTCCGCAGGCCATTAAAAGCGAAGAAACCTTCCTGGTGGGCTATGTGCTTTTTGACAAAAGGGATGGATTTTCGGAGGTGACCGTAGTGAATGATGCACAGAAAACGATACAGGCCCGGATTGATTCAGGTGATCTTGTCGTCCCTGCCGGGATCAGTTACAAATTTTCCGGCAGCTACGAAAACCAGGTCAGGGCTGAAAAACGCCTGTCGATCATTGTACCGCTGGTTCTGGTAATCGTTTTCCTGATCCTCTATTTCCAGTTTAAATCTGTTACCACCTCTTTCATGGTCTTTTCAGGGATCATTATGGCATTCAGTGGTGGGTTTATCATGCTGTGGTTGTACGGACAAGGCTGGTTTGTAAACTTTGATGTGTTTGGAACCAACCTGCGTGACCTGTTCCAGATGCACACCATCAACCTGAGTGTGGCGGTATGGGTTGGATTTATAGCGTTGTTCGGAATCGCCACCGATGATGGTGTGCTGATCGCAACCTACCTGGATCAGAGTTTCATGAAGAACAAGCCGGACAGCCTGCAAGGGGTGCGTGAAGCAACGATAGAAGCAGGACTCCGCAGGGTGCGACCGGCACTCATGACCGTCTCAACGACCATGATTGCTTTGTTACCGGTGCTTACCTCGACAGGTCGTGGTGCAGATATCATGATTCCTATGGCCATCCCCACATTCGGTGGAATGGCGTTTGCGATCATCAGCATTTTTGTGGTACCCGTGCTTTACAGTATTCGTGAAGAAAGAAAAATAAAAAACAGGTAATTATGAGAATCACCATCAATATACTCATTGTATTTATCCTGGCAATCACCAGTGCAAAGGCGCAATCGCTTGAAGATTATTTCAGGATTGCGGCAAAGCACAACCCGGAACTGCAGGCCAAATACAAGGAATACGAGGTTGCACTACAGAAAATACCTCAGGTCAGCAGCCTGACTGATCCTGTCTTCTCCCTCGGCTATTTCCTTTCCCCGGTGGAAACCAGGGTGGGTCCACAAAGGGCAAAATTCTCACTTACACAAATGTTCCCCTGGTTTGGAACATTGAAGGCGCAGGGTGACGCCGCAGCACTGCTGGCTGAAGCCAGGTTCCAGGAGTTCCTGGAAGCCCGGAATAATTTATGGTATCGCGTGGCTGCTGCATATTATCCGCTGTATGAACTCGAGCAGCGCATCCGGCTGGAACAGGAGAATATTGAAATCCTCAGTACATTCAAAACCATTGCCAAGGCAAAATTCAGGAACGATAACAGTTCGATGGTTGATGTGCTGCGCGCAGATATTATGCTCGAAGATGCAAATACCCATCTTGAAATACTGAGGGAGAAGAAAAAACCGCTGCTGGCAACCTTCAACAACATGTTGAACAGGGAAGATCAAGCCCCGGTTGAAATGGTCGATTCTGTATTAACCGGGTCCATCCCGGAAAATTTCAGGAGGGATTCGCTTCTGCACGGCAACCCGGCCCTCGATGCGCTCGACCTGAAGATCAGGGCAGGGGAAGCCGCTGAGGTGGCAGCCATCAGGCAGGGAATGCCGAAACTGGGTGCCGGACTGGATTATGTGATCGTAGGAGAAGGTCCGCTGACCGCATCCGATAACGGGAAGGATGTCCTGATGCCTATGGTTTCCGTGAGTATCCCGCTGTTCCGGAAAAAAGTTGATGCCGCTGTGAAAGAGGCCAGGCTTAGGCAGGAGCAATATGCCCTGGAAAAGGAAGCAACTGAAAACAGCCTGGCATCGGGGTACGAAATGGCAGTTTTTGAACTCCAAAACCATCGGCAGCTGATCGCACTCTACCGGAAGCAGATCAAGACGACACAGCAATCACTGAACTTGCTGCTTGCTTCCTATGAAAATTCAGGAAATGCATTTGAAGAGGTGTTGCGCATGCAACAGCAATTGCTGAAATATAAAAAACAGATTGCTTCGTCCGAGGCTGCATATCTCACAGCCCTGGCAAAATTAAATTATCTGACAGCAAAAACATATGATTATGAAACATATAGATAGAAAAACAATTCGCATCGCACTCATCACCCTCGTCACAGGACTGTTTGCAGGATGGCTGATCTTTGGCGGCACTTCGGAGCCCGGAGCAGATGAACATGCAAATGATTATGATATAGAAATAGAAGGTGAAACCACGTGGACATGTTCTATGCACCCGCAGATCAGGCAACCCGAAGAAGGGGACTGCCCTATTTGCGGAATGGACCTGATCCCGCTGGAGAATGATGACAACGCAGACACAGATCCGCTGGCAATCAGTATGTCCCCTGCAGCAATGCAACTGGCAAGTGTTACCACATCAGCTCCCAGGCAATTGCTACCTGTGAAGGAGGTGCGGCTCAACGGAAAAGTGGCGGCCGATGAACGGCTGATTTACTCACAATCTTCGCACATTCCAGGAAGGATAGAACAACTCCATGTGAACTTTACAGGCGAATACGTACAAAAAGGACAGACCATTGCCACGGTATATTCACCCAACCTGGTCACCGCGCAGGAAGAGCTTTTCGAAGCAAATAAGATCCGGAAATCACAACCCGGCCTGTTTAAAGCAGCCCGGGAGAAACTCATTAACTGGAAACTTACAGAGGACCAGATCAACCAGATACTGGCATCGGGAAGTGCCCGTCAAAACTTCCCGGTACAGGCGGAAGTATCAGGCTATGTGACTAAAAAAATGGTGCACCTTGGAGATTATATCGAAAGGGGGGGTACCCTCTATGAGATCGCGGACCTGTCCATGGTTTGGGTCATGTTTGACCTGTACGAAACAGATATCCGCTGGGTGAGTATCAATGACAACGTCGATTTTACCATGCGATCCCTGCCCGGAAAAACATTCGAAGGAAAAATCTCTTTTATCGACCCGGTGATTGACCCCCGGACCCGTGTTGCAAAAGCAAGGGTAGCCATGCAAAACCCGGGAGCGGAACTCAAGCCGGAAATGTTTGTCTCCGGTACCGTTGAAGCGCACCTCAAGGATGTCGGTGAAGCCATGGTCATTCCTGAAACAGCAGTAATGTGGACAGGAAAACGCTCCGTGGTTTTTGTGAAGCAAAGTACGGACCAGGGGGTGAGTTTCAGAATGCGGGAAATTACACTGGGTCCATCGCTGGGTGACAGCTACATCGTGCAGGATGGATTGGATTTAACAGAAGAAGTCGCGGTAAACGGCACCTTCAGCATCGATGCTGCAGCGCAGCTGGCAGGCAAACCCAGTATGATGAACCCGGAAGGAGGCACAAGAATGACCGGCCATGACCATGGGGACGGAGCAGCAATGACCGGGCAGGACCATGAAGACGACACCCAAATGGAAATGTCCCCTGGCAAGAGTGTCAATACAGCTCAAGCCACCCTTTCAGATGCAGCAAGGGGTGCGTTGGAACCGTTGTACAACAGCTACCTGGAAATGACCGAAGCCCTGGCGAACGACGACCTCGAAAATGCCACTGAAGCCAGTGTTTCAATGAAAGATGCCCTCGGGAAAGTGAACATGGGCGTGTTTACAGATAATGCGCATGACATCTGGATGGACCATGCAGCTAACCTTGAAAACGCGCTTGAACATGTTACCCATTATGGTACCATCGAAGAATTGCGGTCCGGCTACAGGGGAATTTCAAATGCCATGATCGCGCTTACCCGGTCATTTGGTCCCCCGGGGGAGACCCTCTATCTGCAGTACTGTCCTATGGCCAACGATGACCAGGGAGCCAACTGGCTGAGTAACTACAGTGAGATCCGGAATCCCTACTTTGGCGATATGATGCTAAAATGCGGGGAGACACAGGATACGCTCAAATAATACAATAAATGCTGAATCAACTGCAGTACAGCGAACAGAATAAGTAATTATTAACCATAAATTAAAACAGTAAAAAGATGAAAACAAAAGTAATGTTCACAATGACGGCGATTGCCTTTTTTGGCATCACCTCTGTCTTCGGACAGATGAATAACGAAAAATTCAAAGTATATGGAAACTGCGGTATGTGCGAAACACGTATCGAAAAAGCAGCACAATCTGTCGATGGAGTTTCTTCTGCCGACTGGGACAAAGAGACCAAGATGATCGAAGTGTCTCTCGACGAATCCAAAACCGATGTGCACAAAGTGCATATGGCCATCGCAAAGGTGGGGCATGATACGGAGATGCACAAAGCGAAGGATAAGGTGTATGAAGGACTTCCCGGATGCTGCAAGTACGACCGTCCTGAAGGTAAAATGAAACATGACAAAAGTCGTGTAGAATAAATAACATGTTGGGGTACAATATCTACATGTTTTTAAATACCTCTTCTCATTTGATTACCGACTTCTTTTGTTATTACCAGTATGACGAAGTATCTTGCCATTCCACCAGGTTTTGGCCCGATTTTTTCAGGTTGATAAGTACAACTCATAAAAACATAAATTATGTTTCACGGAATGGACGGACACGGATTTGGAATGGGCTGGGGATGGATCGTTGGTATCATCATCCTGATTGCGGCCATTATTGTTATCATTTATGCGGTAAGGCAAAGCAAACCTGTCGATCGACAGGATACAA
>CAZPTO010000165.1:0-7523 GCA_964589155.1 uncultured Bacteroidaceae bacterium
TGGGTGTTGTTTGAGAGGTGTTTATGTCGGTCGGTTGAGTTGGTGGAAGATATACCTGGATTTAGAAATTATCCTGCCAGCTCTTTTGCTTGTTGTATTTCAGGTCGGAAAGGATCGATGATTTGGCCCGGATCGTGAAATTATATGATTTAAAAGTACCAAAGGGCACCACGGAGATACGCATCTCCCAGCAATGGAGGTCACGGTGCAGGCTAAGGTTTGTGGTGGTGAACTGTTTGTTGAAGATGTCATATCCTGTATTGAATCCGATCTTCCATTTGGGGGTCAGTTTCAGGTCACCTGAAGCCCTGATTGTCTGAACGATGCTGGAAACATCTTTTGGTTTTCGATAACTGAACGAATAATCGACCCTGAGGGACCAGGGGACATCAAAATCTACGTAGTCACCGTAGCCTGTCATGGTGGGATCGTACACATTGGAAGGATCATCCGGGTCTTGCTTGTCAAATGCCGTATTGAGCAAAGGGTCCTCTTCTTCCTGTGGCGCTCCCTCTTTTTGATCTGTCTGGCTTTTTGAACTGAAAGACATCCCCATGGAAACGCTGGCGCTGGTGAGACGCACCAGGTTCCCTGTCTGGGAATAAAAGGTTTCACGGGTCCGGTTGCGCCGGTCGTCATAACCAAACGGATCCATCACCCCTCTGAAGGAGACCGATAATTTATTATTAAACAGGCGTGTATTTCCGTTCATACTGATCGGCGACCAGTTGGGCGACAAAGTATCCCTGTTGAAGATATTGTAGTTTGAAGAAAAATTGAAGTTGTCAAGCAGTTTCACTTTGTTCACTTCATCCACGGTATCATTCCTTGACCTGATCTTGGCTTCCAGGTTGTTGCGCAGTGACAGGCTTACTGATCCTGAGGCACCGTTGAAGGTAGGTGTTCCGTAGATCTGGTCTTCATATATGGAATATTCCTCCAGCAATACATTATTCACTGTATCGTATAATTCCCTGTAGTAATCCGGCTGAATGGAAGTCATGTCAGGGACATAAGAAAAGTTGGCTGAGGGCGTCATCACGTGCCTGATCGCTTCCAGGCGTCCCCCGCCGGTAAAATTGAACATACCGTACAATTTCGGTGCAAGGCCGGCACTGACACGAGGCAGGTAAGCATGTGCATAATTCAACTTATTCCTGTAAATGGTATCCCTGACGATGGGATCGTAGAAGATTTGACCATCTTCTTCCACTTCTTCGTAGCCCGTGATGGTCTTTTCGGTGTAGCCGGTATAGATCCTCCCGGTATAGCTGACATTGGGGGTAATGGTAAGGCTCTGCAGTGCGGCGACCTTCCTGAAGGGTTTCAGGTTAAGAGAAAGCGGGATCTCATGCCTGAATCCGTTGTCCATATCACTCCAGACCTGGTTGGTAAAAATAGTGGAGTCCGTAGTCCTGATCCTGTTTTCAACCAAACTGGTGTACCTCAGCTGGATGTCCTCATACCATTTCTTAGGGCCTACTCCCCTCCTTCTCTCAAACGGATTGATGTTACTCATATTGAAGGAGATCTTCGGGAGGGTCATGTTCACAGCACCCGAATTGCTGTTCTGAGAATGGTTCAATGAAGCGCTGAGATTAAAGGGGCTCCCCTGCCATGGCTTGGAATAGGAGATACTGGATTGCTTGGTGTTGGTCATTACACTGTTAACGCTCCTGGTATGGTTCCTGTCGTAGGAAGAGCTGGACAGACTTACGCTGGCGCGGAAATTGGTATTGGGATTGGCCTCCCTGGCCTGCGCATGGCTCCAGTTGATGGAATAGTCCCGCGACACATCATACAGTCCCTCCACATTCCTGAATCCGGTCACATTGTTAAAAAACTGTACATTCACGCTCCCATTGAACTTGTAACGCACCCTGTAATTGCTTCCGGCCCTGACCCCCCAGGTACCGTTTGAATAAATATCGCCGGTCACCCTCAGGTCAAAGTAATCATTCAAAGCAAAATAATACCCGCCATCGCGGAGGTAAAATCCCCTGCGCTGCTCCTCCCCGTATTGCGGAATCAGTATTCCCGAGGTTTTGGTCCGGGAATTAGGGAAAAATCCAAAAGGAAGCCCAATGGGCAGCGGTACATCTTCTACCACCAGGTAAGCCGGTCCGGCAACGATCTTGTCACCGGGCATGGAAATTCCCTTTGTAATGGCGACATAAAAATGAGGGTGTTCTGCATCACAGGTGGTGTATTTTCCATCCTTCATATGGATGTGCCCGCTTTTCTGTTTTTTTGTTTCCGCAGAATGCAGGTACCCTCCCTCCTGCTCTGTGATCACCTCCTCGATGAATCCGCGCTGTGTTTTGAAATTGTAGCGTATCTTTTTGGCATTGTAGCTATCCTCTCCCTCTGCAAAAACAGGGTGCTGTGTAATCTCCCCGGAGGAATCCGGAATGCCGAAGGCGAGTACCTCCGATTTATGCATCTCGTATTTAATATACCCGGCTTCCAGCTTGATATCGCCATAGGTGACGACTGCCTGGTTGTACATTTCAACAGTCCCGCCATCCATGGAGAATATAAGGGAATCCACAGCATCATAGTCCACTTCCGCGGTAATCGCACTGCCCAGCCCGGAACGTGCGGTGGTATCTACAGCCAGGGAGTCCATTGTCGTCACCAGGGAGTCTGCCGGTACCGGGAGGGTATCTGCGGAGAATGTTTCACCTGTCACCAGGAGCGAATCCTGCCCGGAAAAACTGGAGTCGGGCATCATCGCAGAGGGCGCTGTTAACAATGTATCCCTCATTATTCCAGTTGAATCGGAAAATCCTCTCCCTGCCCCTGCCTGCGGATCCCTGCTCCCGGGAGTAGCCGGAACGCTTTCAACAGTATCATTTACAGTAATTTGAGTCATTGTATCTTGTCCGGGAAAGGCTACAGTTGTATCGGGTCCCTGTGCATGCAATATAGTGCCGGCAAAAAGAGTTAGAATAATATTGATAACTATCTTGAGACGCGTATTTCGCAAAGTGAATTATCTATTAATTTTGTACATAATGAAAGTGTGCAAATCTAATGAAATTCTTCTGGAAATGACAGCTTCAAATTCTTTGCCACTATATGTTAAACGTGCAGTTGGAATATTTCTTATCTCGCTTATTTCATATTTTTCATGGAATGTGCTGGCATCGGATCCACCCGGGAGCGATGTGAAGCATACGGTTGAAACAGTTGTAATTGATGCCGGACACGGGGGGAAGGACTCCGGTGCTGTCGGCAAGCGGACCATGGAGAAAGACCTGGCGCTTGCGATTGCATTAAAAGTGGGGCAGCTTATCGAAGAAAATGTTGAGGATGTAAAGGTGATCTATACCCGCAAGGAAGATGTTTTTGTTGAATTGTACGAACGCGCCCGCATTGCCAATGAGGCTGAAGCTGACCTGTTTATATCGATCCATGTAAATGCAAATACAAGAACTTCGCCTTTCGGCACCTCGTCGCATGTCCTCGGATTGCACCGCACCGGGGAACATTTCGATGTCGCGGTCAGGGAAAACTCGGTGATCCTGCTGGAAGAAGATTACGAAACCACCTACCAGGGGTTCGATCCGACTTCACTGGAGTCTTATATCATTTTTTCTGTAATGCAGAACATTTATCTGAAGCAGAGTATCGAATTTGCTTCATATGTGCAGGACCAGTTCCGTGAACGGGCCAGGCGCAAGGACCGCGGGGTTATTCAGCAGGGATTATTGGTACTGGCCCAGACAGCGATGCCCGGGGTACTCATTGAAACAGGGTTCATTTCGAATCCGGAAGAGGAGAAGTTCCTGATGACCGAGTATGGGCAGGACCTTGTCGCCTCAGGAATCTACCGGGCGTTCAAGCAATACAAGGCCAGGATCGAGGAGAACAGTAAATTTATTGCTGAACAAACGCCTGAACCTGAACCTGTACCTGTGACTACACCTGCGACGGTAACAGCTCCCCCTGCATCCGCGCAGATGAAAAGCAATCCGGAGGAGATCTTCTTCCTGGTGCAGATCGCCTCATCAAAAAACCTTGTTCCTACGGAACCTTCTGCATTCAAGGGATATCAGGATGTCACGGTCATTGAACACGGAAAGTGGTACAAATATGCAGTGGGCAGGGTCATGACCTACCACGATGCCCTGGAAAAATGCACCTCGGTCAAGGAAGATTTTCCCGGGGCATTTGTAATTGCTGTTAGAAATAATGAAATTGTCCCCCTCAATGAGGCAATCCTGGAGATCAACCAATGAATGGGAATTTCCAGCGTGTAAATAACTTGCCAGCTGAGCATTTGTTGAACCTGCAAAACAATATTGTAACTTGAAATATACTTCTGAAATAAAGATCGGTATTACCGGGTTGGTCACCACAGCTGTGATCATTTGGGGAATTAACTATTTAAAGGGAAGGAATATACTGGAAAGTACCTATACCCTGACCGCTCAATATGGACAAGTGGATGGACTGGAACCATCAGCGAATGTGATGTTGAAGGGATTTAAGATCGGAACCGTTGAGGATGTGATTTTTGAAACTGAAGCCGACGTCCCCTTTACCGTTTTGATGGAGATTGAAAAAGCTTACCCCATCAGGGCCGGCAGCATCGCCGAGATATTCAGCGCAGACCTGCTTGGTTCAAAGGCCATTAATATTGTGCCGGCAGAAGGCGGCAATTACCTTGCAGACGGGGACCAGGTCAGCGGGCAACTTGCCGATGACATGATCGGTTCTGTTATGGACAAAGTCGCCCCGTTGATCAGCAGCATTGATGCAGCTGTTCTAACGCTGGATTCCACCGCCACGACTGTCAACCGGATCCTGGAGGACCCAAATGTAAAGCAAACGATCGCTCACCTTGAAGAAATGTCAGGAGCCATGCGCAAACAATTTTCACCAGGGGGCGACCTTGCAGTGACCCTTGCCAGCCTCCGGCAGATCAGTGATACGATCAATGCTCAAAACGCGTCGATTGCCAGGTCAATCACGAACATTGAGCAAATCACCGGCCAGGTGAGCAACACAGAAATTGACTCGCTTATATTCAACCTCGGCCAGGTGACCGGGAATTTGAGTGAACTGACCGGTGAATTGAATGAGGGCACCGGCAGTCTTGGAAAACTGGTTTATGAAGACAGCCTGTATCAACAGATCGGTCAGCTGATTGCTGACCTTGATTCCCTCGTGACTGACATTAATGAAAATCCAAAGAAATATGTCAGCTTTTCTCTGATCGGAAATTAAAATCAACCATTTTTTGTTGCGATATTGAGAAAACAGGAATACCACACCAATATCTTTTGATGATTTTCACAAATTTTGTGACGAAAGTTTTGGCTGGATCACCGGTTGATCTAAACTACAAATTGAATTAGATCGGCTAAAGAATTAGTTAACAATTTCTTAAGACTGGATAATCGTAGAATGCTAACAATCAGCTAATTGTGTTTTTTTGATTTTTTTTTCAATTCTAAACCTTTGAGCTTAAATACAATATAGTATATTTCAAAAATTCAAGTCTTGGCCTGCTTTTTTTATTACTAATTTTTCACAATATTTGTTCTTGCTACATCTAACCCTTATTTCGAATTGTAAAATTACGTTTAATGCACCAACGTGTCTGGAACAACTGTCTGAATGTGATCAAGGATAATGTTCCCTCCATCAGTTTTAGAACATGGTTTGAGCCTATTGTGCCCCTTAAACTTGACAAAGATGTTCTCACGATCCAGGTACCCAGCCCTTTTTTCTATGAGTACCTTGAGGAGCAATATATAGATATACTCCGCAAGGTACTGGTAAAAGAACTGGGTGAAGATGCCAAGCTGGAGTATAATGTGGTAATGCAGAACAACTCCTACAACAACAACAAACCTTACACTGTAAAATTCCCTGCCAAAAGCAGCAAGGACATCCGCAACCAGCCTGTAAAAGTACCACTTGACGGATCAGACAATGCCATTAAAAACCCTTTTGTTATTCCGGGGATCAAGAAGCTGGATATCGATCCAAGGTTGAACCCCGGTAATTCATTCGATAATTTTGTTGAAGGTGAATGCAATCGCCTGGCCCGGTCAGCAGGGTATGCTGTGGCCAACAATCCTGGTGGTACTGCTTTTAATCCTTTGCTGATTTATGGTGACAGCGGACTGGGGAAAACGCATCTCGCGCAGGCAATCGGGATCGAAGTGAAAGGATTGTACCCGGAGAAAACCGTGTTGTATGTCAATGCAAACAAATTTCAAACGCAGTTTGTCGATGCCATCAGGAACAACAACAAAAATGACTTCCTTCATTTTTACCAGATGATTGATGTGCTCATCATTGATGATGTCCACGAATTTGCGGGTAAAGAGAAGACGCAGGATACTTTTTTTCATATTTTCAACCACCTGCACCAGTCAGGCAAGCAATTGATCCTCACATCGGACAAACCGCCTGTTGAACTGCAGGGTTTGGAGCAACGGCTGATCAGCCGCTTCAAATGGGGACTTTCCGCAGATTTGCAGATACCTGATTATGAAACCCGGATGGCGATCCTTACCAAGAAAACATACAATGACGGGATTGAGATGCCGGAAGAGGTGCTGGAGTATATTGCCACGCATATCACTGACAATATCCGGGAACTGGAAGGAGCGCTGATCTCTTTACTGGCCCAATCCACATTGAACAAGAAAGAGATCACCCTGGATCTTACCCGGGAGATGATCGATAAGCTGATCAAGAATACCAGGAAAGAGGTATCGATCGATTACATTCAAAAAGTCGTATGCAGTTACTACAATATTGGTCTCGAACAGCTGCAGAGCCGCACCAGGAAAAGAGAAATTGTCCAGGCCAGGCAGGTGGCCATGTTTTTCTCGAAGGGACTGACCAAGTCATCTCTAGCCACAATTGGTTCACAGATTGGCGGAAAGGACCACGCGACCGTCCTTCATGCATGTAAAACGGTCAACAACCTGCTGGAAACGGATAAACGTTTTCGTATTCAGATCGATGAGATTGAAAAGAAACTGAAAATGTAGAACAGGAAACAGGTCCACGAGCAGGACCTGTTTTTTATAAGCGCATATGACATACCTGATTCTCTCTATTTTCTCTTCCACCGGAATTTTTCTTGTATTCAAATTCCTGGACCAGAAAAACCTTCCCTCCTTCCCTGTGATCATCATCAATTACCTGGTCGCATCCATCATGGGTTTTCTTGTCAACGCAGACCAAATGCAGGTCAGCGGTATTCTGTCTGCCGGCTGGATTCCGGTTTCCATTTTGATTGGTTTCCTCTTCATCGTGATGTTCTTTTTTGTGGCGCGATCCTCCAACGAAGCCGGGATCTCTGTAACCACGGTAGCCAGCAAGATGTCCGTTGTTTTCCCCATTGCTTTTTCAATTATGATCGATCCTTCCGACCAGCTGACTATGCTGAAAGGAGCAGCGATCGTGGCTACCCTTACAGGTGTGTTGTTAACCATCTACGAACCCGGGAAATCATTGCAGGCAAGGAAGCGCACTTTTCTTCCATTGGTATT
>CAZPTO010000166.1:0-7517 GCA_964589155.1 uncultured Bacteroidaceae bacterium
GCAACCGGACCCTCCCCTGTATCGAGCACTGCCTCTGTCCGCACGGTACCTTCTCCCTTTCCCAGGTTCCAGTAATCGACCTGCCTGCCATTGATGTGGGTCAGCGTCCACGGATTCCATATTCCGTAATGGTGGTAATGGTCGGGAGGCTGAATGCGCGTGAGCACCATTCCGCCGGGTGAATAGAGGGGATGAATATATGCAGATCGCTTATAGATACTGTCCACACCCTCTGGTGGCATGATCTCTGAAATGCGGTAACTCAGCACAGGGCTGCCTGCATCAGCAACCAACAATGCGTCTTCGTCCTGCTGCACTGTTGCCACAGGCGGGGGATCCGCTGCACTGCCGCGTTTCAACTTCAATAAGTATTCCCTGTTGGTTCCTGCTTCTGTAATGCCCCCGGCCATAAAGCTGATTACATTGGCAGCACCTGCGAAATCCAGCTGGAACGGGACGGGCACCTCACCTTCGGGGGTCATTTCATACAGTACCGCCAGTTCTTCCAGGTCAGATGCAACGTCTGCAGCAAGGTTCGTTTCCAGCGGCTGTATCTCCACGCTTACAATCCAGTCCTGGCGGTCATGTTCACCTGCTGATACCGTGAACCTGGCAAGTTCTGCTTCGGTGCATGACATCGTCCCGGCGATAAGTATCAGTGCAACCAGGATTCTGCTCATAACAATATTTTTTCGGGTTTGTGTTTGCAGTTTTCATGCTAAAAAGTCATGAAAATTAAGGAAAAAAACGCGCAAAGCAAAGGATTATGCAGACTTCAAAATCTTATACGCACTTTGCAAATTTTACATGCAGTAACCGTTATTTGGCTTCATAAGCTGCCAGGCAGTCGGGACACAAGCAATCGGTATACCGTTCCATGATCGTAATCATGTCTTTTTTCAATACCTGCACCTGTTCACACCAGCAGTCATTATCTCCATCGCAGGTAAAACGGGATGCACATTTCGGACATATTTTTATTGCCATTTTGTATTCATATTATTAAAGTGCCAATGGATAGTGACACCTGTTTCACCGGATCCTACATCAACATTAGTCAACAAAACAGCTGCAATCAAACACACCCAAATGCTGCAGCAGTTGCAAAGTTCATCGGCATATCTTAACAAACATCCCGCCGTCAGACCTCCCGTGTCATCTTCACACTCACATTTTTTATCGGACCTCCCATGGGCGGATTCATTTTGCGGATTGTTACGGTGACGGAACTGAGTCCGTCGAGTTCCCGGTAGATGGCATCCAGGATCCGCTTACCGATGTGCTCCAGTAAATTGGAAGTATGCCGCTTCATCTCCTCCCTGACCACCTTATAGGCCACCTGGTAATTCACCGCATCCTCCAGGGCATCGCTTTCGGCAGGTTTTGCCATGTCCGTCTCCATCTCCAGGTCGACCAGGAAGCGGTTGCCTACGATCTGTTCTTCCCGGTAATGGCCGTGAAAGGCATAAAACTCCATTTCTTCGATCTTGATCAGTCCCATCGTTCAGGATTTTTTGATGTGCGCTTGAATTTGTTGCTCAAAATAGGTCAAAAGATAGCGGATTTCCTCATAATGACCAATTTTTAACCTGTGCTGCACCGAAGACTGACTGATCCCGAAGAAAGCAGCCGATGCAACCTGGGTCTCACTGTACAGCAGTTTGCGACAGATCGCCTGTGCAGACCTGTCGGTCCATTCCCTGATGAGCATATCGGCCATCCTGCACACCACCTCGAAATGATCGTTCAGGTACGATGCAGGTGTTGTCAGTATGAGACGAAGATCATCTGCCGAGATCCGGTCCAGCATCTTCCCTGAAAGAATGAATGCCTCACCATATGCTTCATTGATCCGCTTCGGAATCGCTTCCACGGTTCCGATCCCGCAACTCAGACGGACATCGAAAGTTTCAGGGAGCATCTCATCCAACACCAGGGGCGAGGCAAACCTGTAGATGCCGCCGGTAAAAGCAGACCGCAGGATCATCATGGTAGCAAAGGCCCGTTCCGGTGTTGTGATCAATTGGAAACTGTCCCCCTTGAACACCGTCCAGTGCCCTTTCTGAATGAACCGCCGGTCCTCCAGTGCGCCAAATACATATTTCACCGACCGCAAGAGTTTTGCACGGTCACTCAATGTGGTGGATTGAACAACATCCCCTGTAATGACTGCTTTTTTCATTATTTTGGTCGATTTCTGGTAAAAATATATATTTTTTAATAAATATTATATATATAAAGTAATATAAATATATTATTGTAATATATAGCTTATTTAATAGATATAAATAAATACTCCAATCCTCGCGCAGATTTGTTATTTTTGTATTCTCAAAACAGCACGATCATGACAGAACCAACCGGAGAAAACAGTGTAAAAAAGTCCCTTAACTTCATTCATGCATTCGTGGAGGAGGACCTGCGCGAAGGAAAGAACAATGGGCGCATACATACGCGGTTCCCTCCCGAGCCGAATGGATACCTGCACATTGGCCATGCAAAAGCGATCCATATCGATTTTGGAACAGCGGAAAAATATGGGGGCAAGTGCAACCTACGGTTCGATGATACCAACCCGGTGAAGGAAGAGGTGGAATACATCGATTCCATCAAGGCGGATATTCACTGGCTGGGATATGACTGGGAAGACCGGGAATATTATGCGTCCGACTATTTCGGGAAATTGTATGATTTTGCTGTTGACCTGATCAAAAAAGGGCTGGCATATGTCGACGACCAGTCCTCGCAGGAGATCGCCGACCAGAAAGGCACACCCAATGTGCCTGGTAAGGAAAGTCCTTTCAGGAATCGTCCTTTGGAGGAGAGCCTGGACCTTTTCGAGCGCATGAACAAAGGCGAGTTCCCCGAAGGCGCCAGGGTACTGCGTGCAAAGATCGATATGGCCTCACCCAACATGCACATGCGTGATCCAGTGATCTACCGGATCATCAACCATCCGCACCACCGCACCGGGACTACCTGGAAGGTCTACCCGATGTATGATTTTGCCCACGGTCAGAGCGATTACTTCGAAGGGGTGACCCATTCCCTCTGCACACTGGAATTCGAAGTACACCGTCCCCTGTACAACTGGTTCATCGACCAGCTGGCCACGGACGATTACAAACCACGACAGATCGAGTTCAACAGGCTCAATATCAACTATACTGTCATGAGCAAGCGGAAGCTTTTGCAAATGGTGAAAGAGGGCGTGGTCAGCGGCTGGAATGATCCGCGCATGCCTACCCTCAGCGGACTCCGAAGGAGGGGGTATACGCCCGCTTCCATCAAGAATTTCATCAACAGCATCGGCTACACCAAGGTGGAGGCCATGAACGACATTTCATTGCTTGAATTTGCCGTGCGCGAGGACCTCAACAGGAAAGCGCCGCGTGTGATGGCAGTGCTGGATCCACTGAAGGTGATCATCACCAACTATCCTGAAGGTAAATCCGAGGATTTGGAAACGATCAACAACCCGGAAGACGAGTCCATGGGATCGCGGACCATCCCTTTCAGCAGGGAATTGTATATCGAACGGTCGGATTTCATGGAAGACCCGCCGAAAAAATTCTTCCGGCTCGGACCCGGCAGGGAGGTGAGGCTGAAATCCGCTTACGTGGTCAAATGTGAAGACTACAAAAAAGATGACCAGGGAAACATTGTGGAACTCTATTGTACTTACGACGAAACCACGAAAAGTGGTGCCGACACCTCGGGAAAGAAAGTAAAAGGGACCCTCCACTGGGTCAGTGCCGGGGATGCTGTTGAAGCAGAAGTCAGGCTGTACGACAGGCTGTTCTCCGATCCGGAACCCGACGGGCATAAGGACCGTGATTTCATGGAGTTTCTCAATCCTGAGTCGCTGAAGGTGGTCAAGGGATATGTTGAACCCGGACTCGCCGGGGCAGAGCCACTGGACCATTTCCAGTTCCAGCGCATCGGCTACTTCAACCTGGATCCCGACAGCAAGCCCGATGCACTGGTGTTCAACCGCACGGTGCCACTTCGGGACACCTGGACCAAAAAGAAGTAAGATCACCAGCGCGGTATACCGGTCCCGACCATTGCACCTGCCTGGAACCCAACAGAGGTAACAAAGCATCCATACACATAGCATCGTTCCTGTGCACCTCCACCCTTTGCGGAGTCCAGCAGTAGCAACAACGCATCCCTGCAAACAGCCTCAATCCTGCTCACTCCTGACAGGCAGGAATCCTGCCTGGTAATAATTGAAAATGACAGAAATAGCAGTTTTTCCTTCCAGAATCTGCTATCTTGCAATATGTATACCTACGAAAAGTTCAATATAAGGCTCTTTTCATGGTTCCTCCTGCTGCTCGGGATCATCTTTACCGTTTCCGGGATGTATACTGAAGCCGCACTCTTCGGCACGCCTGGTGCCCTGACAGCGATCTCTTTTACAGGCTTCAACATTGATCCGCAGAAGATGTGCATCAGGAAATACGACCGCTTCCTGTGGTTCTACTTCGGGAAATGGCGCCCCATTCATGCACCCCTGTATGTCACTGTGGTCAGGGTAAAACTGAGCGGGAAGCGCGTTACCCCCATGCCCCTGATCATCCCAGAGGCGGGACGTGCTTCCCGTTCCTATAAAATCAACCTGGTGGTCAATACCCGCGAACGATTTATTCCACTTACCTATGGCAACCGCCTCACCATGCTGGAGGAGGGACTGAAGATCGCAAAAATCCTGAATATTAAACTCCTCGACCACACCACCAGTGAAAAACGCTGGCTAGCATAATACTACTGGCTTGCGTATTATTAATGACTTGCCCAATACCGCTGGTGCCGCCCGGCCAAAAACAGAAAATCCCCGACTACACGAAAAAGTGAGAAGCGCTGGCTGGTATAATATCGCCGGTACCACTTCACTGAAAGTAAAAGTCCCCGGGATTCGCACCCCGGGGACTTCTATTTACTTTTCGCTCCCGGACAACCGGTAGCATCTTTTACATCAGAACCAGTATCCCAGGGTAAAGATTACCTGGGTGGGACGAGCATCCAGTGCATAATCGGATCCTCCCACAGTGAATGAATCGCCATATTTTGAATGCGACCCTTCGTAGCGCAGGTCAATGGCCAGCTTCTTGAACAGGTCAATACCCACACCGGCCTGGTAACCCCAGGTAAGTCCGCCGGTAAGCGTCGCCAGGTCCTGGGAAATTTCTTTCAGCTCATTCATGGAACTGATCATTGCAGAACCCACCGGTCCGGCATTGATCCTGACAGGGCCTGCTTTTATACCCACAAGCAAGGGGATATCCAGCCGGTTGAACTGCACTTCAAGCAGTTCCCTGGCACCACCCTGGTACACCTGTTCTACAACGCCGCCTGTAGTGTTAAAATATAATTCAGGCTGAACGAAGAACATCGCGACATTGACACGTGCCATCAGCCCGGCCTGGTAACCGGTCACCGATTCACCGGTGACCAGGTTATATACCTCGGAGCCAGTATTGATATCCATGATATCATTCATCTGCAAGGTTGAAAAATTGATACCCCCCTTTACGCCAAACTGCAGCAGCTGTGCATGTGAGGATACCGACAAAAACAGAACTGCTATTGAAATAAATACGATTTTTTTCATGATGATTTGTTTTGGTTGTGCGTTAAAATACAACTATTAAACGGGCATAAAAGCTTAATAGTTGCATTTTAGGTCCATTTTTTGCCATCCTCATACGTCACTTTGCTGCCCGGCAGGTCCCTTACTGTCTGTTAATCCTTCAATCACAATGGAAGAGAGCATGCATCCGAATATGGCAGGGATATAGGAAATGGTTCCGGGAATCGACTTCTTATTGGGTTCGATATCGGTAATGACAAGCAGCTGCTTGTCGACCAGTTCTGAGGAAAAAACTACCCTGAAGCCCTTTGAAATCCCTCGTTTCCTCAATTTTTTCCGCAACAGGTAGGCAAGCTTGCAGTTGTAGGTTTTTCCGAAATCTGTGATGCTGATCCTGGTCGGGTCGGTCTTGCCCCCCGAACCCATTGAACTGGCCAGCGGAATCCTCCGCGTATATACAGCCTCGATGAACAGGATCTTGGGCATGAGTGTGTCTATGGCATCCACCACGAAATCACAGGGCGTGGCCAGGATTCCGTCCAGGGTATCTTCATTGATATAGGTCTGCATGGTCCGGATCGATATTTCGGGATTGATATCCTTAAGCCTTTGCTCCATGATCTTCACCTTTTGGTTTCCCACGGTGGAATGCAACGCCGGCAGCTGCCGGTTGATGTTGGTGGGTTGCACGCTGTCATTGTCGACAAGGGTCATCTGCCCGATCCCCGCGCGGGCCAGCATCTCGGCTGCCATCGATCCCACCCCTCCCATTCCGGCAATCAAAACATGGGCCTGCCTGATCAATCCGGCTTTTTCCTCCCCGATCAGTTGCACCGTGCGGGTCATCCACTCCGGGAATCCGGTATTGTTGCTATTTGTTCCTGCCGTCACTTTTACCTGGGTCTTTTGAATTATGTTCCGTGAAAGCTCCAGTCATGTATGCGCGTTGCAAATAGTCTCCCATGCAACTTATTTCATTGATTCCATTAAAATCATTTTCCACCGTAGCTTCTGTCATTTATTCCATGTCAAAAACTTTCCCCTGAAGCTTCCCTCAATTATCTGTGAAATATTCTCCTGAATAACTGGCGCTGCTCCGCGAGCAATGCCTGGAGGCTCACCTGGCGAAGCCGTGCTGCGCGCGCATACAGCCTGGCAATATCAACATCCGATTCGTCGGTCTCGAAGAAAAATTTTCCGGCGGGCACTTCCCGGAATGCTGCTGTCACTTTCTCCGATTGCAGCAATGGTTCCCCAAAGGAAAGCATGAAACCGAATTTCAGCAGATCCCCTGCGAGCTGCGATCCACCCCTGAACCCATGGATGAGCATGGGCACGGCCGGCCGATGCGCTTTTGCAAAACCAATTAGTTCCTGGTAGGTCTTCACCGCATGAATGATCACAGGTAGCCCGGCGTTTTCTGCAATCGCTACCTGTTTTCTGAATATTTCTTCCTGCAAGTCCACCGGGGTGTTGATCATGCCATCCAAGCCTGCTTCACCAATGGCCAGCACCCGGGAGTTCCTGGCTGCCTGTTCAATTTTTTTCAGCACCTGGTCCACATCCGCTTCTTCCAGGTCCCATGGATGCAGTCCGACCGAACAGGCTGCATTTTGATTATCATCACCGAAATCATTATCTCCCTGTGGATAAGCGATCGCGGAAATATTCTGTAATACCCATTCTTCACCGGAAACTGCACCCCTGTGCGCATGGATGTTGATATATTGACCCTGTTCAGGATACATTTATGACAGCCTGTTGATGCCCGATTCAATTCGATTCAGTACCTCTTCTTTGCCCAGGATCTCCGCCATCCGGAACAATGAGGGGCCCTGCGCAGCACCAACGAGCAGGAGCCGCCAGGCATTCATCACCGCACCCATGCCCCATTCCCGGGCTTCGATCGCTGCCTTTACCT
>CAZPTO010000167.1:0-7503 GCA_964589155.1 uncultured Bacteroidaceae bacterium
GCGATTGTCGCCTGGGCGACGGATTCGGTGCTGTAGGCGGGGACGTTCGTGACGACCACCCCGGCCGCCCGGGCTGCGTCGACGTCCACCACGTTGTATCCGGTCGCCAGCACGCCAATGTAGCGAAGGCTCGGCAGGGACTGGATTTCCTGCTCGCCCAGGACCGTCTTGTTGGTAATCACGATCTCTTTCCCCATACAACGCTCAACCACCTGGTCGGGCCCGGTACGTTCAAAAAGGTCGAGTTTTCCAAGTTTTTTAAGAAGTTTTATGTTTTCAACAGTTCCGACGGTTGATACGTCAAGGAATACAATTTCATCCATGTTATTACTCACGTTAGTATGCCAACAGCATCATTGATATATCATCGTAGTAACACTTGCATGGACGTTTGGTTCGATGCCAGGCCGGGTGGTTATTAACAAATTCGAATGACATGGGGAACTGCTTGGCTGCCTTCGGAGCACATCCGGGTCGCGACATTAAAATATAACCTGTGGTTTATTCTTGTTATTGTTTGATATACAGGGTTGTGTAGCAATGATGGATCTGGTTGTAAGTAATGGCATAATTTCCGGGGAGGTCAGGATGCCATGATGGAATGGATCTATAGTAAGATTAAATATCCTGAAGTGTGCGTGGAGCATGGGGTGGAGGGAAAGGTAATTGCTACATTTACCATCACAAGATTCGGGGAGGTGAAAGATATTTCAATTCTTCAGCGTCCCCATCCCGATCTTGATGCCGAAGTGGTTCGCGTCTTGAAAATGATGCCAACATTTTCACCGGCCATGCAAAACCAGCAGCTGGTGCCGGTATATATGTACTGGCCGGTCATTTTCAGATTGAAATAATAAGATTTCAGATGCAAATGATCCCTTTCATTCGACTGTGCCTGTGTTGTGTCCCGCCGGGTATCCGCTGATGAAGAATAAAAGACAGGCAGTATGGCAAATCAGATTTGCGATACAATAAAAAAGAGGATGAGCTTTCGGCCCATCCTCTTAAATTTTAAATAGAAGCAAATGCTTTTACTCTTCAGGATATGAGATGACAATCTCAGTTCCATCTCCATCAGCAGCTAAATCAAGCGCTGCTTCCATGAGTGCATTGGCATTCTCACTAGATGATGTTGCACCAGAAACTATATCAATTGGAGTAAACTCCGGTGCAATTGTAGCATTCATTAATGCTCCTTCAATTTGTGGCATGTATGTTTCAGGCTTTGTTGGCGCTTTACCAGCTTCTTCCATTCTGGCAACGTAAGCAGAGTCTGTGAACATTCTTTCATTGTAAGCGTCGTCTGTCGACTTCAGGTCACCTTCAGCATTAACGGCATCAAAATCTACATTACTAATTTCATCACCTACGAGTTCGAATGAAAGATACTCTGTCCAACCGAAATGAGGTTCATCAAATGTGGCTTCATATGTGCCGTCAACATAAGTTTGCTTCTCGCATGCTGTTACAGCAAAAACGACAGCAACTAAAATTAAGAGTGTTTTTTTCATGGTTTATTAAATTTTAATATGTACATATCTGCAAATATAAATGTTTTAATGTGAATAATAAAACTCCATTGTTAACAGAATCGCAATTTGCGACGATTCCGATCTACTTTAGAGATACTTTAAATAAGAAAACAGTGCGCTGCAGTGGTTAAAAAAAGTTAATCCCTGCCGGGGATCTTTCCATTTTTCATACATTTCAAATATGAAACCCCTGCCATCATTCTTGTGCTGCTTTCTTCTGAGTATACCGTTGTGCTCATTATGTGGACAAAAAAGACCAAAGACCTGGCAATTCACCGGAACGGTTTATGACACGCAATTTCGCCCGGTTCCATACACCAGTGTCGTTGCCCATGGAAGCGGACAGGGTGACATGACGGATAGCATGGGAATATTCAACCTGGAAGTTCGTGCAACTGATCGCATCTCCTTCTATAATATATCATTTCACGATACTACGGTATTTGTCATTGCTTCCCGGCCGGGAATTCAGGTACATTTGCGACGAAAAGCCTACGACCTTCCGGGGGCTATGATCTTTGACTGGGGCTCCAGCTACCAGGATTTTATCGCTGAGGTTGAGAGACAGGGAGTGCCGGAAGACCTTGGTGATGCATTGGGTCTTCCAACACAGGATCCGGACCTGGTCCCGTTTGACAGGGACGAGAAAAAGTTAAAAAGTGCCGGGTTCCTGCTCACTTCACCGGTATCCTTCCTTTACTATAATCTGTCCAAAAGAGAAAAAGGGGCGCGACGGGCATTCAGACTGCAGCGGGATGAACAACTTATCGCCCGCTATAACCGGGTGCTCGGACCAACCAACCTGGAGCGTGTAACGGGGCTTAATGATGAAAAACTGGAATCCTTCATGATCTACCTGAACCAGCAGATAACCTGTGATTACCATTGCTCCGAAATGGAACTCACCCGGGAACTCCTTGAAATCTGGAAACGTTATCAAGCATTGCATAAATGAATAGATTAAATATCTTTATAAAATGCATGAGCTGTAATTTCATTGCTGCACAGGATATCCCCGAATTACGTAATTAATGCGTAATTAATTACGTGCTAAAATGATTGTATCTAATTTTATAACAACAACATACAATTAATAATTATGACTAAATTTTCTGCTAATATCTTGCTTCTGATCAGTTTTTATACCCTTAGCGCCCAGCAGCAGTTCACCGATCCGAAAGCAACTGAGCAATGGAAGCCTGTTCCTGAAGATGTGACGCCGGGCCAGGGAACAGCCCCTCCATCAGATGCCATCATTCTCCTGGGCAACGACACCAGTTTGTCGATGTGGGAATCGGCCAAAAACGAGAAGGTGAGGTGGCATTATGACAATGGGATACTTACGGTAAGGAAAAAAACAGGCGATATTCGCACCAGGAAAGCTTTTGGCGACTGCCAGTTGCATATAGAGTGGCGCTCCCCGCAAGAGGTCAGCGGCAGGGGACAGGGCAGGGGAAACAGTGGTGTTTACCTGATGGAGCGGTACGAGGTGCAGGTGCTGGACAGTTATAATAATCCAACCTATTCCAACGGACAGGCAGCTTCGATCTATAAGCAGCATATCCCCCTTGTGAATGCCTGCCTTCCCCCGGGTGAATGGCAGACCTATGATATCATATGGAAAGCGCCATCGTTTCACCCGGATGGCAGTTTAAAAGCACCTGCATATATCACCGTACTGCATAATGGTGTCCTGGTACAGAATCACGTGAAGATCAAGGGCACAACTAAATTCATTGGTGCACCGTCCTATCAGACCCATCCTGAACAGTTGCCGTTAATGCTGCAGGACCATGGAAATCCGGTCAGTTACAGGAATATCTGGATCAGGGAATTGTAGCGGGGACCCGGACGCCCTGATTTATGGGCATCTGGGGATTGAAGACCCCACAGCGCGCGTAATACCGGGATACCTGCTGTCGCTTTCATTATGACTGCAGGTGTTCGGCAGTGGTTGCTCTTCAGGATATTTCTTCCTTTTCCCGGTTCCAATTGACCTTGCGGTCCTCCCTGTAGGCGATGGTAGCCATACTGGCGGTGATCCCTTCTTCAAAAGCCTCATCAATATTACAGCTGGTCTGGCTGTTTTCCCTGATTGCCTTGATCCACTCGGCAATATGAAGGTGGGTGGTATCCACCCTTTTCCCGTT
Organism: uncultured Bacteroidaceae bacterium; assembly: GCA_964589155.1. Classification (GTDB taxonomy): domain Bacteria; phylum Bacteroidota; class Bacteroidia; order Bacteroidales; genus M55B112. The sequence goes on from CAZPTO010000167.1 coordinate 3,683, forward strand.
GCGGTAGGTGTAAAGCAATCCCCGGCCTGCAAAATACTGTTCGGTAGCTGTAGCAACTGCATCCACATCCTTTCTTCCCGGGATATAGGAATAGATCGGGGTGGCCGGATCGATCAGACCGCTGTTGATCTTATCTTTGTAACGTGTGCTTTCCCGGTCTGCATAGATGTTCAGCGTATTTCCAAGTTCCATGTAACCGTCATGTCCCATGATCACTTTTCCCCGGTCCCTGTTACTGGCCAGGGTGGCGCTGTACAACAATGAGAAATTCCTGTCAGGATATTCCATGACGGCATTCCATACATCCGGAACCTCTCTTACTTCATTGACATAATGCTCAGGCTTCTCGTAGAAATAAACACCACCTGAGGATACAGCAGATTCTGGAATCCCCATTTTTACAATCTGGTTAATGGCATCATATTCGTGTGTGAGCAAATCACCCGAAAGTCCGGTTCCATAATCCCACCAGCATCTCCACCGGAAAAACCGCTCCGGGCTGAACGGATGTTTTTCTTCACAGGGTTTTTCAAACATTTTCCAGTCAATGGTTTCCTCAGTACCCCTCGGATCAATTTTATAGACCCATGCACCATTGGGTGAATTCCTGTTGGTACAGATCTCGATCAGGTTGATTTCGCCAACCAGTCCCTTTTCAACAGCCTCCGCAGCTTTAATGTAACTATCGGTCTGCCTTCCCTGGTGACCCAGCTGGAACACCACGCCGGTCTGACGGATGGCCTCACGGATGGCAAATACCTCTTCCACATGCCGGGCGAGACCTTTTTCGACGTACACATGTTTTCCTGCACGTGCAGCATCGATGGTTATGCGTGCATGCCAGTGGTCAGGTGCGGCAATGATCACGGCGTCAATATCAGGAGCCTTCAGGAGATCCTGGTAATTTTTATATTTTTTCGGTTGCGGGCCAAATGAACCATCCGTACCTTCCCGGTTCACATTGGCAGCGGCCTCTGCAGCTTCATCTCTCCGTATACTGAACAGATCACAAACCCCGTTAACGACAATATTAAGATCGTCCTGTTCCTTAAATTCAGTATAACGTTTGTCATCACTGTTTTGTGCAGCACGCTCCTTCCAATTCTGCAGCAGCGAAGGCAGGGCAAACCCTGCAGCTCTCAGCAGGTGGTTACCACGTATACCGTAACCGATGATACCCAGTCGCAGGGGCTCGCCGTCCCAGGTTTTCTTTGGTTCGGCGGGCGCGACACTGCTCATATTAAGTTCCTGGCGGAGCTGGTGACTCCTGTAGTGGTCCAGCTTTTTCTTTCGCCAGACCCCGTATGCAAATGCACCGAGTACAGGGACTGTGGCCATTCCTTTCAGTAACCCTCTGCGATCGATCTTATTCTGCTTGTGCTGATTCTCTTGTCTCTTTTCTTTATCCCGCTGATTATTATCCATGGTATTGTCTTATGATCTTGCTTTATGCTTTTTGAAAATAAACCTGTCGATGCCAATGATATGTCCGGTAGGAAATACCAGCAGCACAGCCAGTGTCAACATCTCAATCAGGTTCTTATTTACAAACATATAATTGCCTTCCGATGGGATGGCGTAATTGGCATTAATTAAAGGAGGATGCGAAAGGTAATACAAGGCAAGCAGGGCGATACCACCGATGATGGATGCCCGGGTGAACAGACCAAGTATGAGTCCGAGACCGATCAAAACAAGCCCCCATATATTTATAAAATCCGCGACCTGGAGCAGTCCCGGGTTGCTGGCGATATCCTGGAAAATTCCTGCGAACCATCCTTTTGAATCCATGAGGTATCCCACGGATGACCAGTTGGGATTCATTACTTTTACAATACCCTCGTATAAGAGATGCCATCCTATGGCGACCCTCACAACGACCAACATCCACAATTGTGGATTACTGTATTTATCATTCATGCTGGCAATTTTTTTGTGTTTGGATTTCGAAAATCCGAAGGCCTAAAGTTAGTAAAATAGCCAAAATATTATCTTCGTGGACTGATTTTAAATTTTGAACCCATGGCATCAATTAAAATCCGTTGCTTCCCGGGAACGAGATCAACGGTCTGATGATCCCAGACGAAAACGCCTTTCAGACCGGGTGGAACGGTAACAGAGCCGCGTACGGAACCTCCTTTATCAAATTCCAGGTCTAATTTGATATCACCATAATAATGCGGCATGCCTGCCCTGATCCACTTCAATGTCCCTGGATGAGGTTCAATAATAACCGACTCAAAACCAGGACCGGCAGGTCGTATGCCAGCCACTGACGCAAGTAATTCATACAGCGGGCTGCTGCTCCATGCATGACAGTCAGAGCGGGTATGTTGCGTATCCGTTATTTCTGCCAGCGTTGTGAGCCCCTGATCAAGCATGTTTTGCCATGGCTCGAGCATTGAGATATATTTATTTCCCAGTCCTGCCTGCATTGCAGCACGGTTTACGTAGTATCTGAAATAGAGTGAAGCCTGTACCAGGGAAGTATCCCTGAGCACCCGCTCCATGAACAGTGCCTGATCAGCTATTGGCACAGCATTGGTCAGGACCGCAAATGTGTTGGTGTGCTGACTGAATGCTTCTTTTGCAGGCGTATCGGCAAAAAGTCCGCGTTCATCGTCCCTGCACTGGGTCCTTGTCGCCTCCACAAGTGCATCTGCTAAACGCGAATAGTCTGCAGCCAGTCCGTCAAGACCGAAGAACCCAAAAATATCCGCAGCCTGGTCAAGTGTCATTGCATATTGCAGCGTAATCATAGCTGATTGCCCCTCCAGTCCGCCCGGCGGCACACCACCCATCTGTGAGCCGGCATTCCATGACCAGGCTGTGGTCCAGTCGACAAATGGCCAATAGTCCAATCCTCCCAGCATGCCGGTCGATGTATCGATCCTGTTTTCAAACCATCGCAGCACATGCTGTATGCTGACGAGATACTGGGCAGCAAACAAATAATCGTTACGGTGCCACAGGTAATCGTGGATCATCGACACCCAGAAAAGAGAATAGGTTGGGATCACCTGGCGGGGTTCAGAAGGATACCGGCTCCGGGTCAGCCCTTCCGGGATGATCGAGTGATAGAAATCATCGATCGCTTTGCGCATGAGCCGGTCATCACCCGCAACATAAAGCGAGATCAATGCCTGGATGCGGGTGTCACCCACATATTGAAGCTGTTCATAATAGGGACAATCATAGTACAGCTCATTGGCGCAAAGCCTGGAGGTTCTCCAGCCGACTTCCCACAAAGTGCCAAGTTCCTGCATGTCAGATTCGAAATAAGCTTTCTCCCGGAGGGGATACGCTGTGAAAACGGGGTTCAGTGAATGGATGGTCAGTGGATCATCCCTGGTCTCAATTTTAAGTTGCAGATAGCGAAATGTTCTGAACCATAGTGTGGTATATTTTCGCTCCGTCATGCCGTCGCTGATCAATTGATCAGTATTGCCCTGTATGGATAGTCCGCGTATTGAATCGCGATGAAGTTTCTTTCCTTCGGGGTTATATAATGCTTCGGCATAGGTGAGTGATATCCCTGCATTCCTGCCTCCAGATAAGATCAGTTCGGGATAGGCTGTGACGAGCTCACCCTGGTCCAGCAGGAGTGTTTGCGTGGTATTCGGTGGTATGGTGTAGTCCCTGATAGCATCTGACCTGTCACCTGTCAATACCTGTCCGTTTTTTTTCCTGATCCGGGGACCTTCCAGCAGGGTCCGTTCCATTGCCGGAATGGTGCGTGGCACCAGGGCATGTGCAATACGGGTCCCCACGCCTTTGGGTGTGCCGCGGGATCCTGCGGCAGGCATTTGCCACTTCGAATG
>CAZPTO010000168.1:0-7498 GCA_964589155.1 uncultured Bacteroidaceae bacterium
TGATTTTACCTCAGGTGCGGAAGCCTACGAGATGCGCTCTCCGGGGAATGATTCACTTTTTTCTGTGTCTCAACTGGACCTTGAAAGTGGTAGTTTTCTTTCAATAGGTACCGTTGCTCCGCGACTTCAGTTTATATCTGCCACGCAGGCAGGTTTTGAAACAGATGACGCTGAGGTCAGGGTATACCTTAATTACCTCCCGGCTGAAGGTGTGACGGTTGAATATTTTACTACAGACGGAACTGCCCTGGCACCTGGTGATTATACTTCAGTGTTGCCCGGGACAACTCTAACCATTCCTTCGCACAGGGATGATACAATTATTACTATCCCGGTGATCAACAACCTGGTTGTGGAGGCCGACAGGTTTTTTTCCATCGAACTGACAAATCCTTCAGCAGGTGTTGAATTGGGAGCGGATTCAATTGTATCCTATACAATCATGGATGATGATAATCCTCGAAAAATTTATTTCTCCAACACCTCATCGTCTGCCAATGAAAGTACTGCTTTGCACCAGGTTACAGTACAGATCACCCCATCAGAGTTTGATGAAGTAAACACGACGACCGTTGACTATACAGTTACAGGAGGATCGGCTATGGCTCCGGATGATTATATACTGGCATCGGGTTCAGTTTCCATTCCTCCATTCAATATTTCCACATCCTTTGATATATCGATCGTGGATGATGGAATAGATGAGAACGATGAGACCATAACAATATCATTGTCTGATCCTCAAAACGGAAGCCTGTCTTCTGTTGAACCCATTGTGCATACCGTCACCATTTTGGACAATGATGACCAACCCGGGGCCCGTTTTGCATCCGCAGGTGCTGATTACTCGGAAGGTGAGGGCGCTGTGGCTGTTGAGGTTAGTTTGACGGCTGTTTCAGCGATGGATGTTGAACTGAATTTCCTTGTTTCGGGGAGTGCGGATGCCCTGGACCATAACCTGACCAGCGGAACACTTATAATACCTGCAGGTCAACTTACAGGCCAGCTTCAGTTTGATATTAGTGATGATGTGGTTGGGGAAGCTTCAGAGACAATTATCATAAGCCTGCAGGCCCCGGCGGTAAACGCTACCATAGAATCTCCATCCTCCTCTGTTATAACGATCATTGACAACGACACCGGCATGGGGATCACCGGACCCGGTGGGGTGGGAGACAGCCTGATTAATAAATTGTGGTTGGTTGCCGGTGATATTACTGGCCTGAATAATGGAGATGAGCTTACAATTACCTGGCCCGACCGGAGTGGGAATGACCATGATGCAAGTCAGCCAGATGTCACCTACAGACCAGATTATGCTGATCCCGGCATCAACGGGCTGCCTGCAGTCAGGTTTGATGGCATTGTTGGAAGCGATTACCTGGATGATGCACATACCTATAATGCACGCACGGTTTTTACAGTATTCAGGGTTGATGCTGGACTACAGGATGGTGGCGAACTGGGTCAGATCTGGGGGAATTATGCTGAAGGGGTGCATGTGGCTGCCGATGCCAGGTCGGGGGGCAATGTAAGAGGCTGGAGTTTTGACGGTAATAATAGTATGAATGCTGCAGCCAGGTATGCGCTCTCAGGAAACGGTTATGGGGCGTATGTTCAAAACGATAATGCTACACAATGGACCTACGACCAGGCAGAATTGCTGACAGTGGAATTTGAGGTTACACAATCCCTCAGTCGCCAGGTCATCGGCTCGCTTGTACCTGCTTTTTCACCCGGTGCACACCAGTTCGGGGGCGATATCGCTGAACTGATTGTTTACAACAGCGGGTTGAATACAACACAACGAATCCTCGTGGAGAATTACCTGGCGGCAAAATATGGATTGGACATTGCAGCCGCTGGTGTGGATTATTATGATTTTGAAGCAACGCATCCATTTGATGTTGCTGGTATAGGGCAGCGTTCCGTGTCAGATAACCACCTGGAAGCACAGTCCGATGGGATTTTGAAGGTGAGTGGATCCACAGGAGTGGGAGATGACGAATTCCTGCTTTTCGGTCACGATAATGGGGACACAGATACCTGGAGTTCGACGGAAACACCTGCTGATTCATTGCTCCGGCTGGAAAGAGAATGGGCCTTCGATGAGACCGGGGAGACTGGGAATATTACCGTTTCTATTGATACTTCCTCCCTCGGTGAAATCCCTGTTGGCTCCCGCGATTTTTTCCTTTTACTGGACGTAGATGATGATTTCACAAGTGGTGCAACTGTGATACCACTTGTATGGAACAACGGTTCTTTTGAAGCTACAACTACAGATATAGCTGATGGAACACATCTTGCCATCGCTACACTGGCTCCAACGGTTTCATTCCGTTATGCAGAATCCGCTGCACCTGAGGATGCGGGGATTGTTACGATACAGTTTTTATTATCTGAAGTCCTGGGATCTGATGTCCAGGTTGATTTCAGTGTAACAGGAGGTTCTGCCTCCCAGGGAGCTGGAAACGACTATACCATTGCAGGAAGCCCTGTCATTATTCCGGCAGGTGATTCTGTTGGTTCAATCGCCCTGACGATAAATAATGATCTGTTGGTTGAGACTGAAGAAACCGTACTGATCGAGATCACCGGATTATCTTCCATTGTGGCTCCCGGGACAATACTGGAACATACCTTTACCATCAGTGATAATGACAATAATGGATTTACCGGTCCGGGAGGAGTAGGGGATTCGACCATTAATACACTCTGGTTGCGGGCGGAAGACCTTGCACTGAATGATGGTGATCCTGTTACTTTTTGGCCAGATACTTCCGGGAATAACAACGACGCAATTAACCTGGCTCCCGGACAGGAACCACATTTTTCAGTATCTCAGGTTTCCGGTCGACCGGTTGTGCGTTTTGATGAAGACAACCAGGAGTACCTTGGGAACAATCTGTCACTGGGAATCAATAGTTCTGATGCAGCAACAGTTTTCATTTTTGGAAGAAATGCGGCTACTTCCAACGATGATAACACGGGACTGTTCATTGGACAGTCGCCCGGAAGTGGCGGTACCATTCGTCATTACGGAATGGAATATGAGGGTGCCGTAAGGTTTAATAACGGTAACAGGATTTTCGCAGATGGCTTTACATTGAACGACTGGAAACTCGGGACCTGGATCAATGCAGCAGGACAAAGCTACGGGGAATATAGTTTTTATGCCGATGGTCTTGTACAGGGACAGGTTGCAAGTGCAGGATCCGGCAATATACCCGGTACCTCGGACGATCTTTATTTCATAGGAGCTGGTTTGTCAACCAATACTACATTTTCTTCTTCCAGGTATTTTGAGGGTGATATTGCTGAAATGATCGTTTATCATTACGAATTGAATGAAACTGAACGAATTATTACTGAAAACTACCTGGCTTCGCGGTATTATTCAGCTGTTACAATAGCAAATGATTATTTCAGTTTCGATGATACATATGGTAACGATGTTGCAGGTATCGGCAGGATTGACGCCGCTGATTTTCATACGACTGCCCAGTCAGCAGGTGTCCTGAGGATCAGTAATGCGACCGGCCTGGATGATAATGACTTCCTGCTATTTGGTCATAACGGACAGCAAATCACTTCCTGGAGTAATACAGGAGCTCCCGGTGAAAATGTCCAGCTGCTGCCACGTGTGTGGCGATTCGATGAAACCGGGGACATCGGTACAATTATATTCAGGCTGGACACTACCTTACTTCCGGCACCACCCAACGGCCATTCTCAATATTCAATCTGGATAGACGATGATGGTGACTTTTCTGCAGGTGCTGTACAGGCGAACCTTGCCAGGAATGGCGGAGTATATGAAACCTTATATACAGCAATAGAGGATGGACAATTTGTTGCCATAGGCGCACTTCGACCGATTGTGAGTTTCATGTCCACCGCCTCAATGGGTGATGAATCGGAGTCACCCGTCTCCTTTGCAGCGCAATTGAATTACCCTCTTTCAACTCCGGTTAATGTATCATATGCTATTTCGCCTGCTCAGACAACTGCAACAGGAGGCGGGGTTGATTTCACGCTGAGTGCAGGCACTATAACCATTCCTGCAGGTGTACTTTCTGCCAGTTTCAATATGGTGGTGACGGAAGATGTACTTCCGGAAACAGATGAATATGTTGAAATAGCGCTACGTAATCCTTCAGCAGGAGTTTCTCTTGGGGACGATACACTTCATATCTATACCATATCCGATAATGACAATGCCAGGGATGTAGCGTTCACTGTAGCCGCGTCCTCTTCAGCGGAATCGGTTGGTACGGTGTTTTTCACCATTCTTCTTAGTGCAGTAGATCCTGTCAATCCTGTCAGTGTTGAGTATTCAGTAACCGGTGGCAGTGCCCAGCCGGGTGTAGATTTCAATTTGGCGGATGGTACAGCTCTTATTCCTGCCAACCAGTCGTTTGTTACGATACCGCTCTCAGTAACAGGTGATCCGTTTAATGAAGATGATGAAACCATTGAAATTTCACTTTTAAATCCTGTAAACGCAAACCTTGGAGTTAACAGGGTATTGCTTCATACCATATTAAATGATGATCCGGTTCCTGAAGTTGGTTTTGTGAATTCACATTCGAACGTTTCAGAAGCCACAACCCCGGCACTGGTCCCCGTGGCATTATCGGAAGTTTCCGGTCTGAATATAACTGTAGATTACTCAATAACCGGGGGTACAGCAACCGGAGGAGGTGTTGATTACACACTTCTGAACGGGACATTGGCGATCCAGGCAGGAGACAGCATGGCAAATATCAATATTGACCTGGTTGACGATGTGCTGATTGAGACAGAGGAAACCATTCTCCTGGAATTATCCAATGTGAGTTCTGAAGGAGTGTTGGGACCATCATCTGTACACACAGTAACGATTAACAACAATGACTTTACCGGCGTTACCGGTCCGGGAGGTGTGGGGGATGACCAGATCAATAAGCTGTGGTTACGCTCCGATACCCTGGTCACCTTGAATGCTACGGATGTGATCACATGGGGTGACCTGTCCGGTAATAATCACCATGCAATCAACCTGGCTTTTGGACAGGAGCCTGAGTTGATCGCAAATCAGATCAATTCCAGACCGGTGATCTCTTTTGATGACAATGGGGGGACCAATGGGGACTACCTGGGTGCAAATCTTTCGTTGGGCATTTCCGGTGCCGGACCCGCCACCGTTTTTATGGTTGCGAGGAACAATACCACTTCAGATGAGGACAATACAGGTTTGTTCATTGGTCAGTCGCCAGGTACCGGTGGCACGGTAAGACATTATGGAATAGAATACGATGCTACTGTGCGCTTCAATAACGGGAACAGGATATTTGATGACGGGTATACAGAGGGTGACTGGAAGATTGGGATGATCCGAAATGCATCGGGCGCACAATACGGTCAATATGAAGGATACCTGAATGGCGATGTGCTCGGACAGACCTCCAGTTCCGGACCAACTTCCATACCCGCCACTGCGGATGATTTCTTTTACCTTGGCGCTGGGCTTGGACTGGATGCCAATTTCATGGATGACAGATATTATGAGGGCGACCTTGCCGAGGTCATTGTCTTTAATAGTGAAATCAACAATGCCCAAAGAATCATTATTGAGAATTATCTGTCTTCAAATTATGCACTCCCTGTATCAGCTGACTATTACGCCTTTGATCCCGATCATTCCTGGGATGTGGCTGGTATTGGCATGGTAGATGCCTCCGATTTTCATGTTGGTGCCCAGTCTGCCGGTGTCCTTAAAATTTTTAATGCAGATGACCTTGATCCCGGGGAATTTCTTTTATTCGGACATGATGGTGCCCCTGATGGCTCCTGGAATACGGAGGAAATTGTGGCAGACAATATGCTTCGAATCCAAAGGGAGTGGAGAGCAGATTTGACAGGTGTGCCGGGGAACGTCAGCATCTCGGTTGATACAGCACTTTTTGACCCATTACCGGCAGGCTATGTCCAGTATTTGTTGATGGTGGATGCAGATGGAGATTTCAGTTCCGGGGCACAACTCATACCGATGGAATTGGTCGATGGTGCATATGCTGCAACCGGCATTGGCCTTTCGGATGGAGATTATATTACAATAGCAGCGGTTCAACCCCAGATTGATTTTAACCTGTCATCCGCAAATCAATCTGAGGGTGTTACGGATGTTACCCTGCTATTGGATCTTAACTATCCTTCCTCCAGGGATATAACAATGGATTACACTGTTACTGGTGGAACGGCCACAGGAGGTGGTACCGATTATAACCTGGTTGCAGGCACCATACAGGTGGATGCGGGATCTGTAAGCGGAGAGATAGCATTTACGTTGGTAAATGATTTCATTGTGGAGAGTGACGAGACGATAGTAATTGAATTGTCCAATCCATCATTTGGTTCACCTGGTGAAGATAGCATACACATATTCACCATCAACGACAACGATAATCCAAGAACTGTTGAATTTCTACTGGCAACTGATGCAGGAGATGAGAGTGCAACCCCAGTCCAGGTTGATGTGGTCCTGAGTGCAGCACATCCATCAAGGGATTTGAAAGTTGCTTACACGGTTACCGGTGGAACAGCCACCGGCTCTGGAGTGGATTATGCCCTGGAGCCTGATACTTTGGTATTCCCGGCAGGTACTGACACAGGTTCAATTTTCCTTGCAATAGAAGAGGATGCCGTGGATGAGTTTGATGAAACTGTGATTATCGAATTGATTGGTACCGGCTCTATCAATCTCAATCTTGGCTCGTCCACTGACTTTACCTATACCATTGAAGATAATGATCTTCCGCCGGAAGTACAATTCCGTGAAGTCAGCGCCAGTGGGGCAGAGAGTTTCCAGACGGTTAATATTTATTTTGAATTGTCGGAAGTTTCAGGGAAAGATGTCAGTTTTGATTTTGGTATTTCAGGTGGAACAGCTAACCCCGGAACTGATTTTTCCATTGCACCGGTAAGGATGACCATCCCGGCAGGATCGCTTCAGGCGGCAGCACAGTTTTCAATTATTGATGATGTCGTTGAGGAGGTTTCTGAAACTGTGGAAATCTCTATTTCGGGGATCAGCAATGCTGTTGCGGGCGCTATAAATGTCCATACGTATACAATCCTGGATGACGATGGACTTGGATGGACCGGTCCCGGGGGAGTGGCAAACAGTTCACAAAACAAGGTTTGGTTAAACTCTGTGTATGCAACCGGTCTGTCTGATGGCGATCCTGTCGACATCTGGACTGATCTGTCGGGGAATGGAAATGACGGAAAGCAAACAGGTGCAGCACGTCCTGTTTTTCTCGACAATGCCGCTGATAACTGGAATGAAAAACCGGTAGTTAGGTTTGATTATGGTTTCTCCCAGTATCTTGGTATTGACAATACAACCGATCTGAATACCGGCGGACCCTATGACAAACGAACCATTATTGTTTCATTCAGAACCGGTACAGATATTACAACACGCCAGGTGCTTTATGAAGAAGGCGGAACT
>CAZPTO010000169.1:0-1163 GCA_964589155.1 uncultured Bacteroidaceae bacterium
GGTTGTACGCCTGCTGCCCAGACCAGTGTGTTGGCAGTGATCTTTTCACCGTTGCTCAATTGAACGGTCTTGCCATCATAGGATTCTGTCATGCAGTTAAGGATCACCTTTACACCGAAGCGTTCAAGGTACTGCTGGGCCTTCTTACCCGATGCTTCTGACATGGCCGGAAGTACCTGGCCGAGTCCTTCCACCAGGTAAATATGCATGCAACCGATATCCAGTTCGGGATAATCTTTGGGCAGCACATGCTTTTTTAATTCAGCAAGCGCGCCACAGATCTCCACGCCGGTGGGTCCTGCACCCACGACCACAAAATTGAGGTTTTCCCGGATTTTTCCTTTTTTCCTTGCCAGAATTTCGAGTCTCTCAAATTGCTGGAAAATCGTATGTCGCAGATCGAGTGCGTGTGTTACCTGTTTCAACGGGTAGGCATTCCTGGCAATACTCGCATTGTTGAAGTAATTCATTTTTGAACCTGTTGCGATCACCAGGTAATCGTAATGCAACCTGCCCGCCGCAGTATGTATTTCCTGTTGCTCAGGGTCAACCCGGTCCACCCGCAACATCCTGAAATGCCAGTCATCCTTTTTACGGATCATTTTGCGGAGCGGCCCTGCAACGGAATCCGGCTCCAGCCCTGCAGTGGCTACCTGGTACAGCAGTGGCTGAAAAGTATGATAATTGTAGCGGTCGAATAGTACGACCTGGTAGTCATTGTTCCTCAGCCTTTTCAAAAAATTCAGGCCGCCGAATCCCCCGCCAATGATGACGATACGGGGTTTGCCAGTCTCAGGGATGTTGTGCCTGTATGTACTCATGCGCTGCTTGTTTTATTTTTTTACCCGGGCATCCACGGGTTTTATGTTGCGGGACCGGCTGCAGCAAATGGTAACAATATCGTGCCAACGGCATAATGTGGCTGGTTCGGGCGCTGTTCAACGCTGGTTCCGGGATTGAAACCCAGGTTACACGCTGAAATAGCAGAATATTAAATATCTGTAATACAAATACATGAGCATCTGTCCGGGAACGGTCACAGAGGAGTATATCAAAGCTGACGGTCCGGGCAGTGATGGTGCAACCAACGGTAAACAAGTGTGGAGGTGTGGAAAAGACTCCCCTTGATTGATGTGAAATCCGGCTGCTATCTCTCCCAGCGC
>CAZPTO010000169.1:1263-7489 GCA_964589155.1 uncultured Bacteroidaceae bacterium
ATTGTGCTCACATATTATTCCCAGTCGTCCGTTCTGAAGGATGAAGCAGGCAAGCCAAACGTATTGAAAAGCGTTCCTTCGATACAGTTCTTAAATGCATACCGTACCGCTACCGGTTCAGGGACCTCTTCAGACCAGACTATCAGCGAGCGGTCCCTGTTGATCCTGGCTTGAGCAGGGACAAAATTGCGATCTGCCCCGGCGATCTCGAATCCATTCGCGCTGTCGTCGCTGAAATAAATTCCTGTCTCCAGGTGGTCAAAGGAGAGTTTGATCTTTCCTTCTTCGGTGATTTCCATTTCCCGGTATTCGGGTCCCCTGAAGGCAATGCCTTCCATGCCGTAATCCTTCGCAAGGGCCCAGTATGCAAGCCGGTCACCCACTTTTTCCTTATCGGCAGGGTGGATGCAATCGCAGTCGCCAATGTCCATGGTCACTGCCATCCCGGTATGTTCAGTGTGCTGCAATGCGTGCAGTTGCGCTTCTCTCAGGAAGGCAGAGCTCACCATGTCATTTCCGTCGTAACGGTAGGGCGCGATCTGTACGAAATAGAATGGAAAGGATCCCTGTTGCCATTGTTCCCTCCATGAATTGATCAATGCCGGGAAGAGGGTTTTGTATTGTTCAGCAGCATTCCGGTTGGATTCCCCCTGGTACCAGAGCATCCCTTTGATGGTAACCCCGATGAACGGATGCAGCATGGCATTGTAGAGGAGGGTAGGGGTATGGTTCAGTCTGGTGGATTCGGTAATTTCCCCAGGTATTTCAATGGATGGGAATTCGGAGAGGGTGGTTTCGTCCATCCACGCTTCTGCTTTTGATCCGCCCCAGGAGGAGTGGATCAACCCGACAGGGACATCCAGCATCTCCTGCAGTTTTCTTCCGAAGAAATAGGCCGTGGCGCTGAATTCCTTCACCGAAGCCGGGGTTGCACGCTGCCAGTTGCCGGTGACATCCTCCAGGGGTTCCAGTGACGCATCGCGCTCGGCGGTAAAGAACCTGATCTGATCGTTGTGGCCGTTCAGAATGGCCTCATTGCTGCCTGTGATGGGTTGGTTGTTGAATCCTTTCACCGGCATTTCCATGTTTGACTGTCCGGAGCAGAACCAGACCTCGCCGATCAGAACATCCTTCAATATAATTTCCTCGCTCCCCCGGATGGTTACGGTGTAGGGCCCGCCTGCTTCAGGCGTACTCAGCTTTACGCTCCATTTGCCGTCCGCGTCTGCCCTGGTGGAGGTTTCGGCACCCCAGCTTCCACTAACACTCACTTTGGTATTTGGATCATCCGTCCCCCGGATCATGGCATCGGCCTGTTGCTGCAGCACCATGTGGTCGGCAAAGAAGGTGGGAAGGGTTGTTTGTGCATTTACACTGTATAGGGCGAGCATCGCCAGGACAATAAAGACATTGCGGATCATGTGTGGTTGTTTTAGGTGAAAAAATGTGTTCTTTTTCAAAAATACATAAAAATAAATGATTTCGATCTTTCGTTTTAAATCCTGACCAGGTTACCAGAATTTAAAAGAACCAGGAAACATTAAGCTGATTTTTTTCGTAAACGTGCAAGGTGCTTGCCAGCTGCAGTTCCGTGGAATGATTTTTGCTAAAATATGGTTGATCTCCCGGGTGAAGTAAAAATGACTTAATCAAAAATAACCAATTATGAATAATAGAAAGCCATCATTATCAAGGAAGCGAATACGATTTAACAAGTTATCCCGGATGTCCGTCCTGCTGATCGCAGTTGCACTGATGATGCAGCATGCGTTTGTCAACGGTCAGTCCACACTTGCAACTGATGAGGAGATCGGGCTGTTCATGAATTCCACCACCTGCCTGGTGCTGGAAGATGGCTATCTTTCTTACAATATCCTGATGAAGGATGCTGTGGAAAAATACTGGGAAATCACAGATCTTGAAGTGATCGAAAAGGAGGAATTTGAGGAGCGGAGGACCGATCCCAAATATTCTTTCCTGGTACTGGTAAAGGGAAGTTTTGAAGATGATCCGTCAGGAGTGCAATATAACTACCTGAATCTTTTGATGGGGAAAAATGCAGCTGAAGTCCAGCATATGCCGGAACTGGCCAGCATCCCGCTCTCTTATGCCGATGATGAAGAGGCTGACTATGCCTATGCTGTTCCCGCAATGATACAGTTTGTACAGCGACATGTCAGGACCTTGAAAAACAAAAGGGCGCATATCAATATGCTCGGGATGACCTATTACAACCAGGGTAAAAAATTCAAGGACAAGTCTTTGTTGTTCAGGGAGGATCACCTGGCACCTGAGGTCAATACTGCCAATGCCATCAAGGATGTATACCCGTTTCATTTCAGAATACTAAGCGCTGATGAAATGATCGTGGAGCTTGCGGATCCCGAGGAAAACACCCTCTTTCTACACCACGTCGGACCACAAGAAGAAGGTGTTTCCGGTCGGTGTTTCGAACTTATTTTCACACCGGATGGGGTATTGTATTACTATAATAAGCGAGAGGTGACCAACGAGGATCCCGACGGATTCACCAAGTGGGACCTGCGGAGGATCCGGTTCTAGGCTTGAATTCATCATGCATATTGGGCATCAATCAGTGCACCTCACTTTTCCTTCCTGAAAGCCTTTTTCACTGAGGCAGGCAGTCCGTATTTATCGAGAAACCTGCCCGGGCTTTTGCCCATGAGGAGAAACTCGGAAACGGTTTCCTCTGCGACCGCAAGATCTTCTTCCTTTTTCAATGCAGCAAATTTAGCAAGATCCTTGCTCATGGCCGTCCAGAAAAGGATATTGGCAGTGACCATAAATCCCACATACCAGATATCACAGAAATATATCCAGTACCAGAAAATTGACAGTACATACCATCCGTAGCGCATCACGAGAATGCTTCCCGTGAGATACCCCAGGACCATTCCAGCCAGGTTGGTGATGATGATTCCGAACCAGTTAATTACCAGCATAGCCCCGATTATTGGTGATTCACCTCTTCCGCCCCTGAAGCGGTGATACAGCGGATAGACGTGCCCGGCAATTCCGCATGCAGCAGTGATAAGAAAATAGGGAGCTTCCGGTATAAGCAGTTTGAAAATCAACGTGGGTAAGGCTACTTTAGCTGCATCCAGCAGGGAAGTAAGGATTCCGAACCTGGTGCCCAGGTTAATATTGGTTACTGTAGCAGAAACAGAGTCAGAAGCAAAGTAGAGATCGGTGCCAGGGATGGGTTCATTGATCGGCTTGACTTGAAACGATCCGGTTTTGAACCAATGCATTATCCTGGCATTAGAGATCGACCCAAAAAGATAACCGGAAGTTGCAGCCGCAGCAATAAGAAAAATTGTGTTTTCCAGTAATTCATTCATTGCCTGTTCTTCCTTTATTCATTGTGCCGTTGAAATATCTTTTCCCAAATATGAAGTTTCATTTTTCTAGTGTCAACATCCCGTTGTAGCCGTCAATTTTTGCATAGGTTCCATCTTTGATCCGGCAGGCATGGTCTACCGATGAGATTGCAGGAATTCCCAGCTCCCTGGCGATGATAGATGCATGTGATAGCATTCCTCCGGATTCCGTAACTATTGCGCCTGCATGGCTCAGGATGGGTGTCCATCCCACATCTGAGAACGGGATCACCAGGATCATTCCTTTCACTTTCTTGTTAAAGTCTTTGTACCCTTTAACAACGACGATCTCACCTTCAAAGATCCCTGGTGAGACTGCGATTCCTTCCAAAGAGGTTTCGTTCGGTGTTGCTATAGGGGGAGGTGTTTCCCCATAGATCACAGAAGGAAGGGAGATGTCTGCAAATCGTTCCATTTCGCTTTTTATTCGCAGCACCTTTTTCCGGATCTCCTGCACATCTGCTTG
Organism: uncultured Bacteroidaceae bacterium; assembly: GCA_964589155.1. Taxonomy (GTDB): domain Bacteria; phylum Bacteroidota; class Bacteroidia; order Bacteroidales; genus M55B112. The sequence goes on from CAZPTO010000169.1 coordinate 5,131, forward strand.
CGATAAGCCTCCGTTTATATCCTTAGCATTGCCCTTCATTGCCTGGCCATCCTTAATGTCCTTTACACCACCATTCAACGCTTTACCATCTTCAATGTCCTTTACACCATCATTCAACGCTTTACCATCTTCAATGTCCTTCGCACCAACCTCCAACAAAAAGTTGTGCTCTTCAAGTGTAAGGTAGAATACATCATGGGGCCGGTCCAGGATACCCTGACTCGCAAAGTACCTGCCTGTGATCAGGAAAAGGTTGCGAAACAGACCGTAGGTCCGGGTATACGAAGAGCTGATCATCTCTCGGTACACGCGGTAATGGCCTGCACGCCTGTATGCCTTTCTTTTGTTGTTGTTTGTTGCAATGTTTACCATTTCCCTGCTTGTGAAGGATTGTGACTCTTTTTCACGGTTCCTGACCATATCCAGAAGGAATCCGGGATGCTCCTGCCAGGGTTCACTGGAGAAGTCATTGCCACTCTCGCTGAAATGTCCGAACTTTTCGATCATCGCCTGCAGGTCTGTGCTGAACGCAGCCACGCTGGGATGTCCATTATGTTTTTCAAGGTCTTCGATTACTGAAATATTTTTCCGCAATTTTTCAGGGATCATGCGCCAGGAGTTTGCGAGCGATGCCAGGTGATACTGTGGATCATACTTCAGTAATTCAGGAAATGCCTCAGAAAAATCCACCTTGCTGAAGTCCTCTCCTTTCTTTTCCATTTTGCGCTGCAACAGCCGGTTGGTGATCTGCATGGTGAGGGGGATGATGATGTTCCAGTAGGCAGCCTCCCTGGAGAGTGCGTGCAACCGATCGAAGAGTGTCCTGAAGTGTTCCGGTCCTGCTGCCGATAATTCCTTTTTCAACCCATCTGTTGCCAGGTCCAGCTCGATGATCTTTTTTCGGAATTTTTTGCCCAGGTTCAGGTTTGCAACAACGAACCATAGCATTCGGGGCAGGTATTTCATGGTGGTCCATCCCGGCTTGAAACTGCTTTTCCCGGACGGGTCCTTTCTACCCATCAGGCTTTCCAGGCTATCCCGTGGAAGTCCCATGCGCCGGAATAATTCTCCCAGGGTTCCCATGTTAAAGTAGGCCCTGTAATAAAATGACCTGCTGAGCGATTCAGGCCTGATATCAAGTTTGCCGAGCATTCCACCCAGTAACCGCAGCCATGCGCTGTTCACCACCGGGATGTTGATCGACCAGACGAGCGGCTTGATCATCCCCGGCAATACTTCCCGGGAGATGTGGTTGGAATATATCGTCGGGAACGCATGACTGGTCACTGTCCGGCATTGCAGGTACCAGAGTTTCCTACCGTCCCATCCCCATTCCACATCCACTTCACCGCCGAAGGCCCTGCGCAGTTTCTGCACACCGGAAACAAGCTCATCCAATATCTCCTGCGGAGGCGCTGAAGACCGGTCGAATTCTTCCCAGGTCCCCTGGTGATGGACCCAGCGTTCCGGCGTGATCCCTCCCTGGACCAGCTGATCACCTGTTCCCCGGACAGCCTCGATCACAGTTTCGTTTCTCCCGGTAACCGGGTTGATGCTGAATGTAACCCCGGACCACTGTACATTCACCATCTCCTGGATGATCACGGCCATATCATGCGGTTCGTTCCCATGACCTTCATTCCGGTCGTAAGGCAGATGTCCTGTTTTACCCGCCGATGCCCACACCTGGTGCACCGCGTCGAGGATTTGTGCTGCGCCGGTAACATTGAGCACTGTTGCGAACTGGCCGGCATAGGAGTGGTTTGTTCCATCTTCCAGTTCACCCGATGACCTGACTGCATAGGCAATACCAGGATTGATTTGATGCTCAATTGCTTCCAGGAGTTGCTGATCAGTCTTCTGCGGTTGTTCTTCCCGCTGCTTTCTCATTTCTGCAGGAATAACCCACGTGGAGGGGATGGGGAAATGCTGCCGTTGCAGTTTTTTCAATCCGCGTGCCTTGTTTCCTATGGCCCGGTTTGCTGCTATATTTTCTATTTTGATGAGCAGATCCAATGTGCTGGGTGCATTTATTATTCGCTGACTTTTTGAGCTTCACGGTAACCAAACTGCCTGTCAGCTGTCAGGTTCTTATTACCTGGAAAACGGCAAATGCCTATTCCTTAAAAACAATCATGAACTTTGACATCAATCAAAATAAGTTATGTCTCCTCAGTGGTTTTGGTTTGGATATCCAAATTGAGAAAAATTCTCAGGAATTCAAAATCCATTTTTTCAGCAACCAGGATCAAGTATCACCGCTGATCAGCATAACTGATGAGCAGATCTATTGCAAGAACAGGAGATGGACTGTAGGAAAAGTGGATCAACGTATAATGCAGTAAAACAACGTATAATG
>CAZPTO010000170.1:0-7435 GCA_964589155.1 uncultured Bacteroidaceae bacterium
CGGGATACCGATAAATGGATCCGCAGTTCCCCAGCGTCCGGGTCCGATCAGGATGTAGGGCTTCTTCACAGATGCCATCTTCTTGTTCATTTTTTCCAGTTCAGTTGCTATTTCGCGGGTCTTCGTCTTATCGAAGGCTTCACGTTTCACATAGATCATCTCGTTGATATCCTCCATGGTACCATTGCCCATGCTCTGTTCCGCAAAGATCAGCATGTGCTCTTTCTCCAGTTTATCCATATCGAATGTATACCCCATTCCGGAGCCCAGCATAGGTTTGATCTGGAGCAGGTGAAAGGAGGGTTTCCCGTTCTCCGCCTTCTCCAGGTCCAGGGCATACTCGATCTCCACCGGGGAACCAAGTGCCTCTTTGCCCACCTCCAGGATCACCCTGATCGTTTTGGCCAGTGGTGCGTAATCATATTTCAGGATATCTGCAAAGTTAATGATGCGCGGCCCGGGGGTGGTCAGACCCGGCTCGGTCCTGTCATTATCAGCATCATATACCGAGGCCAGGTGGGTCAGCACTCCGTCTTTTTCAGCATGTGAGATCGGCAGGCGCACCAAATTGGCATCGCTGCCCTGGTTCACGAAATCCACATCACTCCTGGTCATATTCAGGGCGAGGAATTCCACCTGGGAATCCTTGAACAGCTTCTGTGCCGAGTTGACTTCCAGTTTCGGATATACCGGGGAAAAACGGTAGGAGCGCTCTCCATTCACGACATAATGTCCCAGTCCTAGTGCTGCCAGTGCATACCCGTCTTCCGGCTCCATATGTGCAACCGGGTAATAGTTATGCGATTGTGCGGTGCCGCTCACATGGGGATAGAAATAATCATCATGCACGTTCCCCACCACCTCCTGGATCACCACACCCATCTTCTCCTCTTCGAGTTTCATGTCGATTGCTTCGAAATAACTCCTCGACTCCCTGGAATAAATGGAAGCATAGACCATCTTGATGCATCGCGCCAGCTGTTCATACCTTTTCTTGAAGGGCGTATCATTGTTCGGAACCAGGTAGGTATCGAAAATCCCGCTGAAGGGCTGCATGCCGGAATCTTCCAGCAGGCTCGAAGAGCGTATGGCCAGTGGGCTTTGCATGTGTTTCAGCAACTCCTTTAGCTTTTTTTCCAGGTGATAGGAAAGATCCGCCTCGCCGAACATCTTCCGGATATCCTGGTAAGAATGCTCCTCGCGAATGACATCCAGCAATCCGTTCCGCTCCATGAAGATATCGAACTCATCGGTCCCGACAATGCAGGTTTTCGGGGCGCGGATATTGATCTCCGGAATGATCTCCGGGAAATTGAGGTTGTAAATAAGCGTATTGATAAAGGCACATCCCCGGCCTTTTCCTCCCAGGGGACCTGTGCCCAGGCTGACGATGTTGGTTTCATCTTCCAGTGCCGATGACTCAAAATTGATGATCTTGCCCAGGTTGGATTCATTGCGGTACTTCCTGATCACGTGCCTCAGGTAATTCCTGAATTCATCCGCCGTCTTGAAATCAGAAACCTTGATGGGGTGGATCATCTTGGCGATCTTCACCTCACCCCTGGCCATGAGCCAGAGTGAAAAATGATTTCGTTTGCCATGGTAGATCAATGACTCTTCGGGGATCTTCTCTATATTCTGTTCAAACTCCCTGAGCGACTTGGCCACTGCAATTTTTTTCCCGGTTGCATCCTTGTAGACAAAATTCCCGAATCCCAGGTGATGCGCAATGAAATTCCTGATATCCTGCAGCAGGGTCTCCGAATTCTTATTGATGAAGGTACTCTTGAATTCATACGCTCTTTTGGAATTGGCAACATCGGAAGATTGTATCACCGTTGGCAATCCGTCGGCCATCTCCTTCACTTTCTTCACCAGGGTGAAACCAGCCTGTTCATCCATGTTGCCCCCGTTCATGAACTTGACATCTGTAATCAGGCAGAGGAGACTATCCACATGCCTGGTGAGGATCTCCACAGCCTCTTCATAGTTGCCGGCAAGCAGGATCTTGGGACGGGCACGCAGCCGCAGGATCTTGAACTGGTCATCGGTACTCACATCATCAATGATCCGCCGGGTCTGTTCCAGTACGATATTATAAAGCAACGGCAGGTACCGGGAATAATACTGCTCAGAATCTTCCACAAGCAGGATCACCTTCACCATCCCGATGCGGGTATCATTCTCGACATTCACCTTGTCTTCCAGCTGCTTCACCATGGCAAAGAAGATTCCCGGATCACCGTTCCAGACAAACAACTTGTCCACGTCCGACAGCCCGGTATTTTGTGCCCTGAATTCCTGTGCTTCCCGATCGTTATTCAAGAGCACATACACAGGAATATAGGGATACAGCTGCTTCACAGTTCCGGCCGTGATCACAGGCGTCGCCTTATCCACTCCCACCATGATGATCACCAGGTCGAAATGGTGGGAGGTCAGCTGCTCCATGGCCTCTTCATATCCCGACACCCCCGTGATCCTGGGAATGGAGGTCAGGTACATCTGGCTGTACTCGCCCAGGATGTGTTCCGAGAACCTCCCCTCCTTTTCAATGCTGAATGCATCGTAAAGTGTGCTCACCAAAAGGATTTCCTTTACCTTATAGGGCATCAGGTCGTGAAAGATATCGCGGTTGGCATTTTGCTTGTTCAGGAATTTTTGGAGCAGCATTCGCGTGTCCACTTCGCTGGGTTTCCGGAACTCCTTGATCTCGTGCCTGACGGTTTCATCGTCATCGGTTTTGCTCAGCAGCTTCTGTGCCTGCCGGCTGTTGAGATAATTGGAGATCATGCTGGCCAGGTTATCGATCAGGTGCCGCTCCTCGTTCAGGAACGGGCCTTCGTCGGCCTCCGGAAATTCCTGCAGGTAACAGACCTGTATCTCACCATCGCGGTCGTCGATGGTCTTGAAGCGCTGTGTTTGCTTCCACTTGCTCTCCCTGAACCCGGGACTGATATAATATTTGTTTTGCAGCCGGATCTGTGCAACGGTCATCTCCGGGTACTGCCAGGCCATTGGAAGGATGCGTACGATCTGACCGAGGGTCTGGTCCACCGACCGGTTCTCCCTGATGATCTGGGTCGTCTGGTTGATACATGTCAGCTCCTTTAAACGCTCCTTGCGTTCAGCGATCAGCCGTTGAATTTCCGCTTCTGAGCGTGGAGTCTCGGCCATAGCAGCTTCAGTTTTATTCCCGGTTTACTCGTCGATCATGAAGGTATTGCCACTTCTCAACAGGTCATCTACCGTTTTGATCTTCGTTGTCGCCTGTGCTTCCTGCACCTGGTCATGCATCATCGACTCAAACACGGTGGAGGTTGCTGACCTGACCACCCCCATGGCTACCGGGAATTCGGGGAGACCCATCCTCACCAGGTTATAGTGGGTGGAATCATCGGCATTTGTTGCGTCGTGCACCATGATATCATCTTCCGTGATCCCGTTTTCGCCGATGGTAACCACTTCCATTTTATTGGCGTTATACCTGATACCCTTGTTGCGCTCCTTTCCAAAGATCATCGGCTCGCCATGCTTCAGGTAAATCTGGTTATCGTTCCTGACGTCCTTTCCGGTGATGCTTTTATGCACATCGTTGGCAAAGATCACACAGTTCAGCAAGACCTCAACAACGGAGGTCCCCTTGTGGGCAGCTGCTTTCAGGATCACATCCTTCATCATCTTCGGGTCGCTGTCCACCACCCGTGCGAAGAAGGTGCCCTGTGCGCCCATGGTCAGCTCTCCCGGCTGGAATGGGTTTTCGATGGTTCCGTCCGGGGAGGATTTCGTGACACTGCCCTTGGGCGTGGTAGGTGAATACTGTCCCTTGGTGAGTCCGTAGATCTTATTGTTGAACAGGATGATGTTTACGTTGATGTTTCTACGGATGATATGGATGAAATGGTTCCCGCCAATGGCCATGCTGTCCCCGTCGCCTGTCATTACCCACACACTGAGATTGGGGTTGGCCGTTTTGACGCCCGATGCAATGGCCGATGCCCTGCCGTGCAGGCTGTGGAAGCCATAGGCATCTATATAATAGGGAAACCTGGATGAACAGCCGATTCCGGACACAAAAACGACATTCTCCTTTTTCACTCCTGTTTCCGGCAATGCATTCATGATGGTCGACAGTACCGCGTGCGATCCGCATCCTGCACACCACTTGACCGGGGTATCCAGTTTGAAATCCTTCCGTGAGAGTGTTCCTGGTTCTGTTTTTTGTTCTGCCATGATGTTCCTGATTTTAATTCGGTTGATGATTTCCCTCCAGTATCTCCAAAAATTTCCCTTTCAGTTCCGCAATAAAGAATGGCAGTCCCTGTATCTTATTGTACTGCATGAATTCGTATCGCTGGAACTTCGATCTCAGGTGGGAGACAAATTGCCCCATGTTGATCTCGCAGACGATCCGCTTCTTGAATCCTGACAGCACCTTCTCCGTATTTTTCGGCAACGGGTTGAGATAATTAAATTGCACAAGACTGATACTCATTCCTTCCTTCTGCAGGTCGGTGACTGCACTGACAAGTCCGCCATAGGTTCCGCCCCAGCCAATGACAAGCAGATCACCCGTCGCTTCACCGATGATCTCCAGGTCAGGTATATAGTCCGCAACGCGATCCACCTTTTTCTGCCGGTTATGTACCATGATCTGGTGGTTCATGGGATCATGTGATACGGTTCCCGTGACATCCTCCTTCTCCAGTCCGCCTACCCGGTGCCTGAGACCTTCCTGTCCCGGGATGGCCCACAGCCTGTTCAGTTTCTCCGGATCCCGCAGGTATGGCTGGTAGTTCTCATCGTTATCGGCCACCAGCGGCGCTGTGATCCCCGGCAGATCTTTGGTATAAGGAATTTTCCACAGCTCCGAACCGTTTGCCAGGTAGCTGTCGGTCAGTAATATCACAGGTGACATGTGCTCAACCGCGAGTTTCGCAGCCTCGTAGGCATAGTCGAAACAGTTGGCGGGAGTGGACGCTGCGATCACGATCACAGGTGATTCCCCGTTTCGCCCATACAGGGCCTGCATGAGGTCCGACTGCTCAGTCTTGGTGGGAAGTCCTGTTGAAGGTCCCCCGCGTTGTACATTCACGATCACCAACGGCAGCTCCGTGATCACTGCAAGTCCGATCGCTTCTCCCTTGAGTGCCAGTCCGGGACCGGAGGTAGAAGTTACTGCCAGTCTGCCCGTGAATGAAGCCCCGATGGCAGAACAGATGCCTGCGATTTCATCCTCTGCCTGGAATGCAACTGCCCCCAGGTGCTTGCGCTTGGCAATCTCCTGCAGGATCTCCGTCGCAGGTGTGATGGGATATGAGCCGAGGAACAATTTGAGCGCTGCCTTTTCAGCAGCCGCGAGAAGCCCCCAGGCGGTGGCCTGGTTGCCGGTGATGTTCCGGAACAATCCCTTTTTATCTTTTACAGGATCCACCAGGAATGTGGTCGACAGGGCTTCAATGGTCTCTGCATAATTGTAGCCTGCATGCAGCACGGAAATGTTGGAATTCACCAGGTTTTCCTTCGACTTGAATTTGCTTTTCAGGAACTCCTCGCCGATCTTGATGTCCCGGTTGAAGAGCCAGTAAAGCATTCCTGCCACGAACTGGTTCCTCGTCTTGTCGGCCGTTTTCGGATTGAGCCCGAACTGCTTGGCAGTGTCGCGTGTGAGGTTGGTGATCGGCGCCTTCACCACGTTGTACCCGTCAAGCGAATCATCGTGCAAAGGGTCCTCCTCGTATCCTGCTTTCTTATAGTGTTTGTTATCGAAATTGTCGATATCGATGATGATGGTTGCCCCTGGCTTGATCCACTTCATGTTCGCCTTGAGGGCTGCAGGATTCATAGCTACCAGCACATCGGCCTGGTCGCCCGGGGTGGTGACCTCTTTGTGCCCGATGTGTACCTGGAAACCGGAAACACCTGCAATGGTGCCCTGGGGTGCACGGATCTCCGATGGGTAATCAGGAAATGTAGACAGGTCGTTCCCGACAAAAGCCGAGGTGTCTGAGAACTGAGAACCCGTGAGCTGCATACCATCGCCGGAGTCACCTGCAAATTTTACAACAACCTCCTCCAGTTGGACGACTTTTGAATTTTTTCCCATGTTCCCTCCTCCTTAATGCGTAATTTCTGTTTATAATGTTCCGCACGAGCTCCGGATCTGTACGCTGTGACGGGTTCATTCCGGTGCCTGGCAGATATTGGACATTCCCTAGCAAAGTTACTGATTTTAAAATACGTACTTCACTGGGAAAAAGTTTTTTTTTCATACCGGTTTTTCCGTATTTCCACCGTGAATATCAACTCATTGAAAGAGCGAACCTCCCGGTTTTCAGCACAATATACACATATACACCTTCTATTTATCTACATATTTAGATATGACCCTTCGTCCAATTCACCGCACAGGTGCCGTGAAACATAAAAGACGCATATCCGAATCGCTTTTACAGAATTGAATTCCTGCTGCCTGGAACTTATATGCGCGCCTGGCCGCAGCGCAAGCTGCACAGAAACTGAAATGCAGGAATGTGACGGCCGGTACTATTTAGAGTCCGTCAACAGAGCCGAAGTGCCTGGATCACAACCTTTATGGACAGACACTTCTATTTATACCACGCGGCGGAAGTACCTGGATCACAACCTTTATGGACAGACATTTTTATTTATACCACGCGGCGTAGGTCAGGTAATTGGTGGCGATGCCCTGGATCATCTCCTCGGTCTGTTGCGGATCCACGGACTTGATGCGCCGGGCCGGAACGCCGCCATAGATGCTTCCGGGCGCAACGATGGTATGCTGCAGCACCACCGATCCGGCTGCAATAATGGAGTTTTCCCCGATCACTGCGTGGTCCAGGATCACCGACCCGATGCCGATCAGGCAATTCTTCTCAATGCGGGCGCCGTGCACCACGACGTTGTGACCGATGGAGACATTGTCATCGATTTCGACCACCGACTTTTTGTACAGCGTATGCAGTGTGCTGCCGTCCTGGATATTGACACGGTTGCCGATCCGGATGGGATTCACGTCGCCGCGCAGCACGGTATTGAACCATACGGAGCAGTCGTCACCGATCTCCACGTCACCAATGATTGTGGCATTTTCTGCGAGATAGCAGTTGTTCCCGATCTTCGGGGTGATTCCGAGCAGTGGTTTGATCAGTGCCATATTTTATTCGTTTTAAGGAACAACCTTTACTTTTTAGGAGATGAATTATATTTCACATACTGTGTTAACGAAAAGTAACTAGCGGTTCCATATCGACTGTTTTTCCAGGTGGATCTTTTCGTTGAAGAACATATTGGCAATGGTCTCGAACGAAGGGGTATGGTCGGACACAAAATAGGCATTGGCGCCACCTCTTTTTGTTGCGAGCAGGTCGTGCGACTGCAGGTACTGTTGCAGGAATTCCGCCACAATACGGGC
>CAZPTO010000171.1:0-7431 GCA_964589155.1 uncultured Bacteroidaceae bacterium
TATCTACAAGAAATTGCAGGGAGCTGTTTCGCTGCTCGTCCATAATCAGCTGAAGCAGGGCATTGTCGAACGAGATTTTTTTGAACCTGACCTGTTGTTTATCCGGCCTGAAAGTTTTGATCCTGAGATTACAGATTTCAGCATAAATGAGCGTATCGCCTCGCTGGTCCTCCATATAGACATCATGAAGTTGTAGTCGCCTGAAGAAACTGTAGTTGACTGCAGAAACAGAAATCTTTGCCTGTAATTTCTCTGAAAGGTCCTTTGTAATATATTCGGCGAAAGTAGTCTGTACCTGCTTATTTTTCATGAATAGCAAACCCAGGGTTGGTAAGGAAACCAGCACCAACATCAATACAAGCGTTATTTTAGCTAACTTTTTAATACTTTTGCCCTTGCAATTTGTACAACTAAAGGACAAAAATAGTGATAATACTTCACACTATTCCGGATATTTATGAGCATTACTATATTAGGCATTGAGTCCTCATGCGATGATACATCAGCAGCCGTGATACGTGACCGGTACCTGCTGTCAAATATTATTTCGAACCAGGAAGTTCACAGGGCCTATGGGGGAGTGGTCCCGGAGTTGGCCTCCAGGGCACACCAGCAAAATATTATTCCCGTCGTCGACCGGGCATTGAAACAGGCAGGTGTAAAGACTGAAGAAATCGATGCTGTAGCTTTTACGCGTGGTCCCGGATTGCTCGGTTCACTGCTCGTGGGTACCTCCTTTGTGAAGGGGTTTACATTGGCCAGGGAGATCCCTATGATCGATATCAATCACCTGCAAGCCCATGTGCTGGTACATTTTATCCAGACAGAAACCAGCAACAGTAGCCCGGCGTTTCCATTCTTATGTTTGCTTGTATCAGGCGGCCATACACAACTGGTACTCGTCCGCGATCACCTGGAAATGGAAATTATAGGGAAGACCATTGATGATGCTGCTGGCGAAGCATTTGATAAATGTGCCAAGGTAATGGGGCTGCCATATCCGGGAGGGCCGGTTGTTGATAAATTGGCAGCTGAAGGTGATCCTTACAGGTTCGACTTCAACAAGCCGCGTATCCCGGATCTGGATTATTCATTCAGTGGATTGAAGACCTCGTTTTTATATTTCCTGCGGGACCGGCTGAAACAGGATAAGGAATTCATTGAAAAAAACAAACCTGACCTGGCAGCGTCTTTGCAGCGGACCATCATTGAGATACTCATGGATAAATTGGAGCGGGCTGTGGCAGCAACAGGTGTTACTGAAATTGCCCTTGCCGGCGGTGTATCAGCCAATTCCGGATTAAGAAATGCAGTTACCAATGCATCCCGGGAAAAAGGGTGGAAGATCCATATACCCCAATTCAGCTTTACTACTGATAATGCTGCAATGATAGCTATTACAGGTTTTTACAAGTTTCAGAAGCAGGAATTTGCGGGCCAGGATATTACCCCGCTCGCTCGTATGCATTTTTAGTTGATTGGGTTATTGCCGGCGTATCATCCATATAAAATCATTTTTTCCGGGATGATAGTTTCTTAAAAATTTTTATCTTAGACTGAAATTTTAAGCTATGGACAGGATAGAGCACGAGCCCACATCCAAAACACCTTATGTCCTGCTTGACCCGAAAGGAAGGATCAAATTCCGCGGGAGGTCAATCCCGGAAGATGTGTCCTTGTTCTATGATGGTATTTTAAATTGGGTGCAAACCTACCGCAATGCGGCTGCCCCGTATACTGAAGTTGATATCGAAATGGAATATCTGAACAGTGGGACTTCCAAGTATATGCTGAAGATCCTGAAAGTGATCAAAGATATTGACGTGAAAGGTAAAGAATTAAAAATCAATTGGATTTACGAAGAGGGTGACGATGATATCATGGAAAGAGGTGAGTATTATGCATCAATTCTTGATTTGAAAATCAAATTTATAGAGATTGAATAGCCCTTCTTATGTCCTATGACTTTCCTTACTTAAGCAAGGCTGTAAGCTGACCGGTCAGATGGTCAAAATTTTCCCGTGTTTCATCATCCATATCTTTTAAATGCAACTCCCCGCGGTGTACACTTTGCAGAAAATTGGAAGCAATTACAGCCCTTGACTGACTGTTGTCCTTGAGGTATTCTGAATTATGTACCGTTATGCCTTCCCGCACATGTACAATATATTTCTTGAAATCAATCGTCGAAAAGAGATCTTCAACATCAAGGAAATCCCTCATAAAGAGCAGCTGCATGCTGGCAAGATCAACGTTGTTGTCGAATAATTCTTTACGAAGTTTGTTGTACATGAATTTTTCTTCATCATTACCGAAGTTCAATGCAATGTATTCAAGTCCCCATCCGATCAGTATATTAATCATCATAGGCATGCTTGCAATGCCTGATGCCGGGAGGAAGTAACATTCCTTTTTGTTATAGCCGGTCAACAGCAAGATTGCTTTTAAAAAATAGAACGTTGCAAGGTCCTTTACTACCACATTATTGTATGATTTAATAATGTCCTGCTGGTTGAGTCGTGCACCCATCATGGCATAAACAGGGGAGAGTGTATCGGCGGTGGCTGTTTTGAGCGATCGTGCATTCAACACGACTGTTTCACTGTTCATATCATCTTCAACAGCACGCTGCACCGCGATTACCCTGTATAACTTATTCACATCAATCAGGTGCGGGGAGTGCGTGGAATAGATGATCTGCATGTGCGCTTTGATGTCATCGAACACCTTCAGGACATCTTCCTGGGCACGTGCATGCAGACTCACCCCGGGTTCATCAATCAGCAGTATTTTTTGACTGCGCGTGCTGTCCATTGCAGTGGCCTTGAGTTCCATGAAAAAAGACAGAAACCACCTTACCCCGCGACTCCTCTGCTTGGGATAAAGTCTTTCAGCTTCATCCTTGATCCAGAATTCTATGAACGGCTTTCCACTTTTTTCGGCGTGGGAATGGTCGTAATGTGCAAGTTCAAAGTTGATCTTGATCTTGTTGTTCTTGCCCACATTCTGTCTCCAGAATTCCTGGAAATTCAAAGTGAGCTCACCATTGAGGTTTTCGATCTTCTGCTTCAGGATCCTGCTGGAGGGTTGCTGGAAAAAAGAAAAGTCAAGCCCGGTGATCGTGAGAAAATTGACAGCTGCCTTGTACCCTTCTGCAGATGTATTTCCAACCACAATATCCTCAAGGTCAATCCTGTTGGGAAGGAGTGAACTGAAATCCTCAAACATCTCAAATTCGGGTACAAATTTAAATAAAGCCTCACCAAGTTCCTCAGGTCCCATAAAATTTTCCTGGCTCCGGATCTCGTTTTCGGCCTGATCATAGGCTGTATCAAATGGACTGCCGGCATATATGTTTCCTGCTGCGAGGAGAAGAATATCATATTGTTTCTTGCTTTCACGCAGACCATCTGTTGCCAGCTCCATCTCCAGCCTGTATTGCTCCCTGGTGCTTTCAGCGGACCGCATCTCTTTTTCTGATGTATATAATCCCGCGATATCCGAAAACTGCTGATAACGTTCCCTGGCCTCCATCAGCTCATTTTTACGGGACTGGATTTCATCGCGTATTTTGCTGATACGATCTTTCAGAATTCCCTTCTGCCTGAGTTCATCCAACTTTGTCTCTATCTCATCCCGGTCCGTTTTCTTATGCTGATACTCTTTTTCAAGTGCAGCATATTCTTCCTGGATACGGGCGGCCTCCTCTCTGCTGACCCTTTTCTTGTTTTTGGAAAACAGCGACCTGCCGGTATTTTTTATTTCGTTTACCTTCTGTTGCTGCACTTCTAAAGCCTCGCGTGCTTCCAGCAGGACTTTTTCCGCCTTGTTGATTGCGATCCCGGTCTTCTTGATCTCATCGGTGGTTTTCTGAAGCAGCTTTTCGATCTTGGTTTCTCTTACCTTGCGCTCGTCATCCTCAGCCCGGAAAAGATCACTTAGTTCCTCTCCGGTGGCCAGAATGCTGGACAGATCCGGTTCCCATCTGCGGGAGATGGAAATGGTATTTATACGCTCCAGCTTATCCCTGATCTCTGGGTGCAGCCTGTTAAAATCTATGTTGTCACCGAATTCGCTGATGTCAAAATCAAACCTGCAGTCTACCTGGGGCATGGACAGATCACTTCGCAGCATGTCCTCGATCAGATGGCCATCATGAAATGCCTTTAAACCTTCCAGCACGGATGTCTTCCCCGATTCATTCTGCCCGATCAGGCAGGTGATGTTGTCATATGCCAGGTCATGCCAATTAGTGTCTTTGATCGACCTGAAATTTTTGATCCGAAAGGAAGTCAGTTTCATAGATTAGAACTGGATTTTATGACAAGTATACTAAAATTGTGGTTTCCTTTAAAGACTTCACATGAATTTGATGCCCATTACAAGGACATCATCGACCTGTTCAGTTGTTCCTTTCCAGTCGAAAAATGCCGAATACACCTTCTGCTTCTGTATTGTTAGGTCAAGTCCTGCATTTTCGGTCAGCATCTTTTTGAAAGGCCCGTATTTGAACTTTTTATTGCGTTCTCCGCCAAACTGGTCCGCATAACCGTCAGAAAAAATGTAGATCATATCTTCGGAGATCAATTGTATCCTGTGGTTGGTAAATGAATCTTCCTCAATTGCATTGACACCCACAGGCATCTTATCTCCCTTGATCTCGGTCAGCTTCCCTTTCCTGACATGATAAAGCGGATTATTTGCTCCTGCGTATTCCAGTTCCCCGGTTTCTTCATTGAAAACGACCAGGGCCATGTCGATGGCATCTTTGTTTTCTTCATCGTCACCGGTCTGGTGCAGTGCTTTCATCACCCTTTCCCTGAGAAGGTTGAGGATACGGCTTGCTTTCCATGGCCCCCTGCCGCTGATGATGTCATTGAGGAAAGAGGCACCCATGATGCTCATAAGTGCACCCGGTACGCCATGTCCTGTGCAATCTCCGGCAGCAACAATGATATGATCCTCAACCCTGGTACAATAGTAGAAATCGCCGCTTACAATGTCCCTGGGCAGGTGGAATATAAAATATTCATGCAATACTTTGTCCAGGTAATTAAATTCGGGCAGGATCGCTTTTTGAATGAAACTTGCATATTTGATGCTGGCCAGCAATTCTCTTCTCTGATCCAGCAGATCTTGTCTTGATACATTCAGGTTTTGCTCTGCATTCACTGTTATCATTGATCCTTTTAAAGTTTGATCCCCAATACGAGGATGTCATCGATCTGACTGATGTTGCCCATCCATTTGTCCAGTTCCTCCTGTAATTTCTCTTTTTGCTGCTGCATAGTGAGGTCCTGGATATTCAACAGGAGCCGTTTAAAGTTCCTGGACATGAATTTTTTGCCGAGTGGTCCGCCGAACTGGTCTACGTAACCATCTGTAAAAAGGTAGATTGAACACTCCTTTTCATCGATTACAGTGGCACTGAACTCATGATCTTTTTCTGATATGCCGATGGGCATGTGGTCCGCCTTGACCTGGTATAGCAAGCAGGAATTATTGTGGATGGAACCCCGTTGCAGTTCCAGTTCCTCTCCTTTTTCCAGTACAGCGCTCTCTTCGTTGCTGAGTTTTCTGACTACGTACAATGGGTTATATGCTCCTGAGTACTGGATCTGTTTTGTCTGATCATCGATGGCCACCATGGCGAGATCCATTCCATCCTTAGTGGACTCGTCAATACTATGACCGGTTTGCCGCAAGGATTTTATGACGTGACTGCGCAAGGCATCCAGGATTTTATTGGTATTGGACATCCCCGATTTGATCACGATTTCATCCAGGAAGGATATTCCAAGCATACTCATGAATGCCCCTGGCACTCCATGGCCTGTGCAGTCTGCCACAACGATGAAAGTTTTCCCCTGGTTCTTGCCAAACCAATAGAAGTCTCCGCTGACAATATCCCGTGGACGGAACAGGATAAAATGCTCCAGTCCCTTATTTTCCAGCATCTGTTCGGGTGGCAGTAACGCGCGCTGTATCCTGCTTGCATATTGAATACTGTCAGTCAGTTCTTCTTTCTGCTTCCTGATTTCTGTAGTGCGGTCTTCAATGATCCCTTCCAGCCTGATGTTCTCCCTTTTGAGCCGGCGTGTATACAACACAATAATAATGTAAACAATGAACACAACAAGGATGATATAAATCAGAAATGCCAGAAATGTAAGGTACCAGGGACGCGTGATCTCAAAAACGATTACATCCTCCTGGCTGATATCACCATATACATTCCGTGCCCGAATGCGGAACGTATAGTTTCCATGCGGAAGGTTGGTGAAATCCTGGTAGAGGACGTTTTCCCAATCTGACCAACCCTCCGAAAAACCTTCAAGGAAATAGCTGTACTCTGTCTTCCCGGGCGCATGGAAAAAGGGTGCGCACCATCTGAATTCAATATTATTCCGCGAATGTGGGACGGTGGGCAACAGCTCGTCGTATTGTTTTTCAGCGATCCTGAAACCATGGTCCCCTGCAGGTCGAATGTGCGCACCATTGTAAATTACAGTGCTGCCGGAGTCACCGCTCACACTGATTTTTCGAACCAGGGCCCGGTAGGTTCCATCTCTGAATTCCCCGTTCCTGTTGTAATGGTATAACTTATTAGACAGGGTGAACCATACGCCGGATGTGTCGGTGCTGTGAAAAGCATCCGTTGAAAAATTGTCCAGTGGGAGGAATGGTTTTTTGACCGAATGGTATTTGCCATCCCCCTGGGGTACCAGCGAGATGATCATCCAACCCTGATTGCTGTTTTCAAAACTGAGCCATAAAGTGCTTTCATGATCTTCATAGATGGAGTGTATTTTATTGGTGCCTTCAGGCAAATAATCGTTGAACAGGGGTGCGGGAGTAAATGCCAATGAATCAGCGATATCTTGTTTTACATAAATTCTATCTGCTGTACCCACAAACAAGTTATCGCTGATGCTGCAGATGAAGTTGTCAATCAATTCTGGCAAACCTGATCCGGACCCGAGGTATGTTTTTTGTGCGCCTGTATCCAGCGGCGAGATATACCCTACACCATGCATGGTCGAACTGAACCAAAGGGTGTCTTCACTCATCTTGGCCAGGCTCCGGATATCACTTCCCATCTCTTCTGTTGAAAATGCCAGTCTCCAGTAAGCACCTTCGTTTACAAGTGAAGTGATGGCAGATTCCATTCCGATGTAGATCTGGTTTTCCCGGTGGGGATCAGTTAAGACCTGGTATCCCCAGAAAACTTTGGAATTTTCGTCAATATCTCCTGCGATACGTTCTTCTATATTAATTATGCGACCGTCTGAATGGACTTCGAGAAGACCGTCCTCTCCAATGGCTAGCAATATCTGTTCGCCGCTCTGCAGGGTGAATTTTGAAAAATCCCATACATTTCGTTGGATATTTGCACCAATCTTTTTAAAACCTGCAATCTGGTCCTCGGCG
>CAZPTO010000172.1:0-7378 GCA_964589155.1 uncultured Bacteroidaceae bacterium
TCTTATGAAATTTTAGCGAAAGAAGACTGATGAAAAAATATATAGTATTTCTGATATTTATTGCCGCGGTAACTCTTGTGTTTGGAAATGAACCTGATAACACCAGGCCCCGTTACAGGATTTCAGGCACAGTAGTCGATCAACAGGCTGAGGCCCCATTGCAATATGCTACAGTTGCTTTACTCAGTGTACCGGACAGCAACATTGTAAATGGAATCATTACGGACACCCGGGGAAATTTCACTGTCAAGGCTGATCAGGCTGGTACCTATATCCTCAGCGTCGATTTTATTGGCTACGGATCCGTGTACAGAAACGTTACCCTGACCCCGGAACAACCCTCTGCAGACCTGGGCACCATATATTTGCAGAGTACATCTGTAGATATCGGGGAGGTTTCCATTGAAGCTGATAATCCATCCGTTGAATACAAAATTGACCGAAAAGTAGTTCACGTAAGTGAGCAATATACAGCGCTTTCCGGCACGGCAGTTGATGTATTGAAAAATGTTCCTTCGATTGATGTGGATATAGAGGACAATGTTTCCATCAGGGGCAACAGCAATTTTACCGTTTTAATTGATGGCAGACCTTCCGTGTTGCAGGGAAGCGAGGCGCTTCAGCAATTCCCGGCAGGCATGATCAAGGACATCGAGATCATTACCAACCCTTCAGCAAAATTCGATCCTGAAGGAACCGGGGGGATCATCAACATCATTACGGAAAAACGCACCTTGACAGGTTTAAGCGGTCTTGTGCATGCGGATGTTGGCTTAGATGATAAATATGGGGGCGATTTTCTTCTGAACTACCGCACCGAAAAATTCAATTATTTCCTGGGCGGAGATTACAGCGACAGGAACTATCCAGGCACCGTTGAGCGCAGACAGGAAACCTACGCCGGGGATACGATTTCATACCTGAATACCGAAGGAATTTATAACAGGGGAAATAACCGGTACAGCGGCCGGGCAGGGATCGAATGGTTCCCTGATGATAAAAACGTCATCAGTCTGAGCGGCCGTTACGGAGACAGGGCCAGCTTTGGTTCTTCCACAGTTGACTATGAAGAATGGTCCAACTTCGCCCCGGAGATCACCAGGTATACCAACCTCGAGGAATGGGAACGTAGCGGGATGTATTATTCCCTGAATGGTGAATACACGCATAATTTCAACGGGGACAACATGGAAGACGGAGCAGAACACCGTTTGGACATCAATTTGATGTACTACATGCGCGATGGTAATGAAGAGTCGGTCAATTTCCTCCTGAATTCAAGGGGAGAAAGAAGCGCTGGTCAGCGGTCGACAGAAACGGGTCCATCCACAGGGTTTGAATACCGGGTGAATTATGAACAGCCATTCTCCCGCGCGTTCAATATTGAAGCAGGAGCGCAGGGAAGGAGAGGAGTGTCGAATGAATCCAACGGGCTGTATTTCTACGATCCTGACCGTGAAGAATATGATTTCCAGGCAAATTTCAGCAATGAGGTCTCCTACATGAGGAATATTCACGCGCTCTACGGACTCATGAAAGGTGAATACAGTGATTTTGGATACCAGCTGGGACTCAGGGGCGAATATACCTTCAGGGACATCCGGATGGAAGAACAGGGCCAGTTCAACATCGACCGCTGGGACTATTTTCCTACCGTGCATTTATCCTATTCTCCCGGCGAGAAAAATCAGTTCATGGCAAGCTATTCAAGACGGATTGACAGGCCAAGAGGCTGGTACCTGGAGCCTTTTATCACCTGGAGTGATGCATATAACGTTCGAAGGGGCGAACCCGGACTGCTGCCCGAATATATCGATTCGTATGAAATCAGCTACCAGCGGGAACTGAACAAAACAGATTTTCTTTCAGCCGAACTGTATTATCGCGTTACTGATAACAAGATTGAAAGGATCCGTGAAATATACAGGGATAACATTATGCTCTCAACGTTTGCCAATGTGGGGACCGATTATGCACTTGGTTCCGAGATCATGCTGAGCATGGAACATTTTGACTGGTGGGAATCAGATTTCTCAGGGAATTTCTACAATTACAGGGTGAATGGGGAGGTGTCAGGTGAAGCACTTGACCGGCAGCAATTTACCTGGTCAGTGGAATGGAACAACATTTTCAAAATAACCGAAACAACCCGTCTGCAGTTCTATGCAGAGTATGACAGTCCGGAGATTGAAGCCCAGGAGACCGAATCAGCTACACTGGAATTTGACGCGGCCATCCGCCAATCCTTCCTGGAAAACAAGCTTTTGCTCACCCTGCAGGTGCGGGATGTTTTTGGCACTGATCAGCATGAATCGGTCATCGAAGCAAATGATTTCTATGCATATCGCCTTTATTCTCACAGGGCTCCCATTGTCATGCTGAACCTCACGTTCCGGATCAATAATTTCAGAAACGGGGATGAAGACTTCAGTGGCGCCGGAGAAGGCTATGGAGACGGCGGGGAGATGTGAAAATACTTTCTTCCAATGCTGCAACCAGTATTCCCGCATCATCTAAGGCTTCCGGGACATTGGCGCGGCCCCCTTTTCATGAACAGGAACAGATGGAAATGCCAGGCCCATTCCCGGGAATGCGATGTAAATTCAAATTCCAGTTACGCTCACAAAACAAAAGGAGCGGATTTAATTGGAATTTTCTCATGGGTGTCGTAAATTTGGTATGAATCCCTGATACCCCAACGACATGAAAAAACTGATGCTGTTCACAGTTATCCTTTCGCTTCCTTTTCTGCAGGCATGCGAAGAGAACCCAGTTGAAAAGACATATAAAGACATCAGCGGAGTGGTGCAGAAAGGACCATTTCTGAATGGTACCAACATATCGCTCTATACACTGGATGAAAACATGGGTCAGACAGGGGAGACCTATTCCACCCAGATCAGTGACAATGCAGGCAGCTTCAGCATCAGTAATATCGCACTTTCTTCCAATTTCGTGGAGTTTGTGGCCACAGGATTTTATTACAATGAGGTAACGGATGAGACTTCAGGTTCACAGCTGACGTTGCTGGGACTGGCTGATCTGTCGGATCACACGACGTTGAATGTCAACCTTATTACACATCTCACCAAGAACCGGATCATTACACTTATGGAGGAGGGACGGATTTTTCCCGAAGCAAAGGTGCAGGCCTGCCGGGAATTACTGGATATTTTCAGTTTTGAATACAACGCTGTGCGCGATGCAGAATTGCTCGATATCTCCACGAACAGCGAAGACAATGCAATGCTGCTGGCCATATCTCTGATTGTCCAGGGACAAAAGCGCGACGCAGACCTGTCGGAATTCATGGCCAATGTGGTACAGGACTTCTCAGTCGACGGAACACTGGATAATGATGCACTCAAAACTGAACTGATCAATGAAGCGGTGTTCCTCGATGGTGAATCGATCCGGCAAAACCTGGTGAACCGCTACGATGGCATGGGCCTGGATTCGGATATTCCCCCTTTTGAGAAGTACCTGGAGGAGTTCATCGAGAAAACCGATTATGTGGTCACCCATCATGTCACCTACCCGATGTTCGGAAGTACCGCTGTGAATATGTTGTATCCCGATTCAACACATCTGACACCAAAAAAAGATTACAACATGACTGCCATCCTTCCGGGCAACACGAGTGTAAAAATCAGGTTGTCCGGCGGAAATTGGGGTTACAAGGCTTTTCCCGGTGGACCTGTCAACTGGGCGGTCTCCGAATATGACAGGACCTCCAAAACCCAGGAATTTACTTCCATTGAGGACGGTGTGGATTGTGAATTGACCATCAGGTTCTCACGACCATATGAATACTGGGATTCCATCAATCCGCCCTATATGGTGAATGATACAGTATTCGTGGAGTACTTTGAGAATCATTCGGAAATTCCCACCATGACAAAAACTATCCGCCTGGATTAGGACATTTTGGATCTATAGTGTACCCGATGTACTTGCATGAGAAGTACGACTTCCGGGCACAATAAACAACCGAAATCAAGACAGTGTGCTGATATATTTTTGAGATAATATCCTTCCATGACACCTGAAAAAATCATATCTTCGGATTGATTTTTATCAACATGATATGAGTAAAAAACAGTGGTACGAATCCCTTTTCGACAACTATGGGAAGAAATACGACAAAGAGGTGTTCACCCAGGGAACCCTTGGGGAATGCGATTTTATTGAATCGGAACTGGGTTTTAACACTGGTCTCAGGATCCTGGATGTGGGCTGTGGGACGGGCCGTCATGCCATAGAGCTCACCAAACGCGGGTACAATGTAACCGGGATTGACCTTTCTGAAAGTCAGCTCACCAGGGCACGTAAAAAGGCAGGGGCAGTGGGACTGGACATTGATTTCCGGCAACAGGATGCCAGGAATTTACCGTTTGAAAGCGAATTTGATGCGGCCATCATGCTCTGCGAAGGCGGATTTCCGTTGATGGAAACAGATGAGATGAATTTCGAAATTCTCAAAAGCGTAACCAAAGCATTGAAACCCGGGTCAACATTCATGTTCACCACGCTGAACGGACTCTTTGCCCTGTACAATTCTATCGAGGAATTCACGGAATCCAGTGTAATTGAGGGAAATGCCAGGTACCACAGCAACACCTTTGACCTGATGACCTTTAGAGATCATAATATTACTGAGATTGAAGATGACGACGGTAATCTGCAACGACTGGAATCCAATGAACGATACTATGTTCCCAGCGAGATTACCTGGCTTCTGAAAAGCCTGGGATACGAAAAAATTGATATTTTTGGTGCCAGTCTCGGCGCATTCGCAAGATCAGATGAGCTTACCACGAAGCATTTTGAAATGCTGGTTGTAGCTGAAAAGCATGGTGAAAAGCAGCAATAGCACGCTATGAAAACACTCAGGCTCATTTTAATCATTTTCGCTGCCGCGATTATTATCGGTCAGCTGATCGTTATTGATTTCAAAAATCCGGGTTGGGCCGCGAACGGCGGAAGTTATCTGGGCATCCTGGCAATGATCCTGCTGATTATCAGCATGGTAATGTCTTATAAAGAAATGAAGAAAAAATGAAGTACCGGCTCCTGTTGTTGTTTTTCCTTGTCGCAGGCCTGTTCGCCAGGGCATATCCCCATTCGGGCAATCCTGCCCACCATGTGATCATCGACACCGATGGTGCCATCGACGATATGCGGGCGATTACGATGCTGCTTGCATGCAATGATGTCAGGGTACTGGCAATCACCTGTTCCGACGGTACCCTCAGGGCCGGCATCACGGTGGAAAAAGTAAAGGAATTGCTTTCCACTTTTCACCACGAAGGCATTCCTGTGGGCATCAGCAGTGGCACAGGTGTATCGTTGCCTGAATGGTCCTCTTTTGTGCAATCTGTAGAATGGGGAAAGGACCAGGTGAGAGATGATGACTTGCAGATCAGGGTTCCCGGCTTTCCTGTTATTAACGCCATGGAGCTCATCGACCAGGTAACGGATGGATACCGGAAACAAATTACCCTGGTGGCACTGGGTTCCCTTTCGACCTTTTCCAACTGGCTGAAAGCAGCTCCGGGCAGGCAGGCTGGAATTGAACGTATAATCTGGTTTAACGAATTGCCATTGGAAGAGGGTTTTAATTACCAGTGCGACCCGGAGGGATTTGATTTCCTGGAGAAGACCGGTATCGACATGCATATTGTTTCCGGACCGGCAGAGGGATTGCCTGTTTCAACTGAATATGTCAACCTGATGAAAAACAGTGCTTCTCCCTATGCACAGCATATCGCAAGTATCCACCAGGGCTTCGGAATCATTGATAAAATCAGGAAGCAGCAATTGCGTCTTTGGGATGACCTTGTTCCCCTATACCTCAACGTTCCCGTACTGTTCGATGTGCAACATAAGGAAAAGATCACTTTTGCCGCACCCATGGCTCATTTACCTGACACACTCGTATACAAGTTCATACAGGACCTTTTGGCTTCTTCTGTACTACCTGAAAACAAAGTTTTTTCAGCCTTCCCGATCGGAGAGGAACTGTATCAGCCTGTCTACAAATCAATGCTTCCTTCCACTATTGATGCTTATGGAATGACGGAGTGGAAGTCCATTGTGCTTACCAACGAGATCCACGGACATACCGGGATTTATTCCATTATCGGGGCCAAGATGGGGATACGTGCCATGGAATATTTCAATGTAGGGGTCAACAACCTGGTCGTGGAAAGCTACGCAGGAGCAATGCCACCGCTCAGTTGCTTAAATGACGGCATTCAGATCAGCACGGGGGCAACCATCGGACAGGGGCTGATCACTGTTTCTGACAGTGTATCTGTGATCCCTTCTGCAGTCTTTCGCAGCAATCAGCTGGAAGTTCATATTTCGGTCAGGGAAGAACTCGCCAGGGAGATGATGGAGGATATCGCTTATGGTGAAAAAACATATGGTATCCTGACGGATCAATACTGGTTATATATTGAGCAATTGGCACAAACTTACTGGGCGGGACTCGACCGAAATGAGATATTCAGTATTTCCGTCCGGGAGTGATCTTTGCTGTCATTCTTTTCAGTTCGTTTCTTTTTTGTACGACTCCCTGAATGGCATGTGGAAAAAGTTTGGATAACCGTATTCTTGACTTATATTTTTCGATGCACCTAACACCACATAATAAAGGAATATTACCTGAAAAAACCTATACATATGAAAACAAGTGTTTTACAAGCAGGAAAAATAATCATGCTGGGGTTTATCCTGACAGGGACGAGTGCCTGCAGTCCAGCCAATCAAGGTCCGGACAGCCCCCCCAATGTGATCATTATCTACACGGACGACCAGGGATCTATTGATGTTAACACTTATGGTGCAGAGGACCTGTACACCCCGAACATGGATCTTTTGGCGGAAACAGGTGTAAGGTTTACCCAGTTCTATGCGGCAGCCCCTGTTTGTTCCCCTTCCAGGGCAGCCTTGCTGACAGGTAAAACACCGCTTGCAGCCGGATTGCCTGGGAATGCATCTTCAAAAATGGGCGAAGAAGGCATGCCTTCTGAAGAGGTAACCATTGCAGAAGTATTAAAAGACAATGGATTTGTAACCGGTCATGTCGGGAAATGGCACCTGGGGTATATCCCGGAGACCATGCCCAACGGTCAGGGTTTCGACTATTCATTCGGACACATGGGGGGCTGTATTGACAACTATTCCCACTTTTTTTACTGGAACGGTCCCAACAGGCATGACCTGTGGGAAAACGGGAAGGAAGTCTGGAGGGATGGCGCCTATTTCCAGGACCTGATGGCGGAAAAGGTTGACTGGTTTTTGGAGGAGAACAGGGATACGACTTTCTTTCTGTATTATGCCATCAACCTGCCGCATTACCCTTTGCAGGGGA
>CAZPTO010000173.1:0-7373 GCA_964589155.1 uncultured Bacteroidaceae bacterium
AGAGAAGCAGGTGCGCTGCAGGACACAAGGCAATGTGGCACGAAGACTTCGGAGGGCTGCCCTCCGAAGAATTTCTTGTCAGGCTTGACCCGCTCCTGGAAGGATTACGGGACCGGCTGTATGTGAAGACCTACACCAGTGAAGAAAAAGCGGGTAATCTGTGCAGGGAGTGGGCAGAAAAACTCGGGCTTTCTGAAAATGTGGCAATAGGGGTAGGTTCCTTTGATGCACATATGGGCGCAGTGGGAGGTGAGATCAAGCCCTATTATCTCAGCAAGGTGATGGGCACATCTACCTGCGATATGCTGGTGGCTGAAGAAAAACAATTCGGCGATAAACTGGTATCCGGTATATGCGGACAGGTGGATGGTTCAGTTTTACCGGGCATGGTTGGTCTCGAAGCAGGGCAATCTGCTTTCGGTGATATTTATGCCTGGTTTTCAAATCTGCTGATGTGGCCCGTCAGAGAGATCATTGCCGGTTTTGACTGGCTCGATGATGCGACAACCGAACGCATGCTGGACGAGACGGCGGACCGGATCATTGCAAAACTGAGTGAGGAGGCCGCGAAGACCGACCCTGAAGAATCATCCATGGTCGCCCTGGATTGGCTCAATGGCAGACGAACGCCCGATGCCAATCAAAAGCTCAAGGGGGCGCTTACGGGTATTACGCTGGGTACGGATGCACCACGGATATTCCGGGCCCTGGTGGAAGCCACTGCTTTTGGATCCAGGATGATCAATGAGCGGTTTATTGCCGAAGGAGTGCGGATCGATGGCATTATTGCCATGGGTGGTGTGGCAAAGAAGTCGCCCTTTGTGATGCAGATTGTGGCTGATGTTCTGAATATGCCGATCAAGGTAGCAAAAACAGAACAAGCTTCGGCCCTGGGTTCAGCAATGGCTGCAGCAGCGGTTGCGGGATTGTATCCGGATGTTCCTTCAGCCCAGGAGAAAATGGGTGGCGGATTTGAGAAGGAGTACCTTCCTGATCCCGGACGTGCGGCCATCTACAATACACTTTTTGCAAAGTATCGGCAGCTCGGCAAATTTATTGAGGAGCATGGCGATATTTCTCAAACCAACCAAGGATAGCTGCTATTTTCGCCATCAGGTTGCTGGGCCTGGCTGAAATATTGTGCGATGCACCGGGAATCCTTACAAGTGCTGTTTCCACGTCCAGCATTTTCAGGGCGGCATAGAATTGCTCTGAATCCGCCATGGGTGTTCTGAGGTCTTCTTCCCCGGTAAGCAGCATCGTAGGCGTGGAAATGTTCTCCACATAGGTGATTGGTGACCGCTCCAGGTAATGATCCGGGTCCTCCCAGGGGAAAGCAGGGAACCAGTACATGGGCACGCTGCTGGCAATATCAGAATACAATACCGTGCTGTACCAGTTGATCACCGGTTTGGCTGCAACAGCTGCCCTGAAACGATCCGTTTTGCCAACGATCCAGGCAGTCAGGACTCCTCCGCCACTGCCGCCAGTAACAAAAAGATTGTGCGCATCAATGTACCCTTTTTCGATCACGGCATCTACTCCTGACATCAGGTCGAAGTAATCTTGATTGGGGTAATTGTGGTGGATCAATTGGGCGAATTCCTCCCCGTACCCTGTACTTCCCCTGGGATTGGCATACAACACAACGTAGCCTGCAGCTGCAAACATTTGCACTTCAAAGGAGAATACCGGTCCGTAGCTTAAATGAGGACCGCCATGGATCTCCAGGATCAGGGGATATTTTTTTTCCGGATCAAAATCAGGCGGTTTGACGATCCAGCCCTGGATCTCACGTTCATCATATGAAGAGTTCCACCAGATTTCTTCCACATCTCCCAGCTTTTTGAAAGAAAAGAGATCATCATTTACCCTGGTGATCCTGCCGGCAGTTTTCATGTCAGCCACACCCAGGTCAGATGGATGATCGGTTGTTGAAAGGGAATATGCAAAGCGTGCATTATCGGATGAGGAAAAGCTGGCCATATTGTAAGGGCGACCCAGGGTCAGCCCTCCCAGGTTTTCTGCGATCACCTCCACCTTTCCTGCGAGGGAAATATGCGCAAGCCTGGTGTTGCCCTGGTCTGTGTATTGCGCATAAACCCCTTTACCATCATCGCTCCATGCTATGTTTTCAATATTCCGATCCAGGTTACCGGAGATCAATTCAGGATTGCTCCCGTCACTGTTCATAATGTACAACCTGGAGATCTGGTAGCTCATTTTCTGGTCATCGTAACCGAGATAAGCAATTTTTGAACCGTCAGGTGAGAGGTCCGGTTTCCGGTCAGGACCATACCTGCTTGTGAGGGTGTTGATGGTCGCGTCACTGATCGAGATCCTGTAAATCTCTGAATTCATCGGTTCCATCTCGTTCTCTTTGTGGAAGTTTGCGCTGAAGTAGAGATGTGCACCGTCCCTGGACCAAATGGGGGAAGTATGATCAAAACCGGAAAATGTCACCTGCCGGGGTGTTCCTCCTTCGACAGGGAGCACAAAGAGTTGCCGGTTGCCAGGCTTTCGATACCCTTTCCCGTCATTGCGATACTTCAATTTGTCGATATAGACCGGCGGCGCATTCCATTCGGCACCTTCAGGTTTTTCAGGCATTTGAATAACGGGTTCCTTCCTCTCAGGAACGAACATGTCAAAAGCCAGGTACTGGTCATCGTATGACCATGCCACTGCACCGGGGGGTTCTGCAGTGTTTGTCAGGGCAAGCAGTTCCCTGGTATCGACCCACATCAGGTAGAGTTTTGTCTTTTCATCATCCATGTCGGATTTGAAAATGATCTTTTTCCCGTCGTGGGACCACCTTGGATAAGTATCGGACTGGTTCCCCGTGGTAAGCGGTTTGTTGTCCGAACCGTCAAAATTGACCATCCACAGGTTGGAATGATTTTGATCCGTCATGATATCCTTGAAATTCCTGACATAGACGATCCGGGACCCGTCCGGAGAGATCTGCGGATCGGAGACATATTCCAGGTCGAAGATATCGGTGAGCTCAAGGGGGCTTCTGACCTGTGCAAAGGAGGACTGGAGATATAATAAGATGACAATTATTACTGAAATATACGTTTTCATGGCAGCATGTTTTTATGAAAATCTCTCAAATAAACAGCATACCATGATGAAAGTTCGATCTTACTGATCCCCGATGATTAGCTTACGGCATTTGGTTTCAGAGTCAGTTTTTAACAGGTAATAATATATTCCAGGAAATAAAGGATGGTTGCTATCATCTGTACCATCCCAGTGAACATACCATGTCCCAGCTGGTTGAAAACCATTTACCAGTGTACACACCTTTTGCCCGATATTGTTATAAATTTTCAATTGTACCAGGGAGGAATTGGACAGATAGTATTCGATAACAGTGTTATGACAAAAAGGATTCGGGTGATTCTGACCAAGAAAAACTGCTGGTTGTAACAGACCATCATATACACTGCTCGGGTCTGATGTCAGGTCAGGATCAAAAACATATACATGTGTTTGTCTGACTACCATCGCAATCTTGCTTCCGGTAAGCTCAGCCACCCTGGTTCCTTCCGGAATCAGCTCAGACCAGTTATCAGCCAGGCTATTGTATGCATATAATTTTCCGTAAAAGTCACCATTCAACCAGGCAGAAGCCAATCCTATATATGCATTATTACAGGCATAGTTTGGCTCTTCTTCAATGGTCTTTGTGGTCCATTGATTCGAGATTGAACTGTACCCATGCAATGCTTTCCCGGGTGCATCAAAAAACACAGCAGATTCCGTTCCCATGCCATCGGGGTTGAATTTAAAATTCCTTTTGTAAACCTTGCATTGCTCCGTATTGACCAGCAATGATGTTGCATCAGAAAAAACACAGGTGAGCTTACCATTCATCTCGTAACCCAGATCTACATTCTCCTCGAATCCTACCTTCATGATAGAATCCCTGCAGGAGGAGTATATAACAACATGGTTTTCATCCTCCTGCTCAAATAGATATTCGTGAGGTGCGATCCAGGGATTTATGTAAAGATTCTTTTTCGTAACTGTTGAGGACCACCTGTTGGTGTGACTGTTATAAAAATATATCTGCATTTCATCGGAATCTTCGCTCCACCTGCAAAGCGTGGCGTAATCACCGGCAGCATAGAAGTGTGCAGATTTCTCATTTACCAGGTCTACTGTATTTCCTTTTTCTGTCACAGGATTATAACCCCAGGCATGATTTGCATCATAAACACTAAAGACCGATCCGCCTACGCTGAACTGACTGGTGGTGCTGGTATAGACCAGGTCGGTATTTAGTTTACTGAAAAGTCCGTCAACTGCGGAATAAAAATAAAAGTACCAATCACTATCAGCATTGGAATTTGCATCCACTGTATATTGTCCGCCCATATTACCATTCCCGTAATAATTCTCAACACTATGGTCAATATCATATGTAACCGATTTCCATTCTCCCAGCATTGTGCTATACCCAAAAAATTTTGCCTGTACCTTTGTTGGAGAGCTATAAGCCCTGAACCCGATGCAATAGGAAATAATCGTATCGGCATCGAGCATACTGCTCTCAAAAAAGATGACGGCTTTTTCATTCTCTGCGGTGTTGTAAGAAATCACATCGAATTCATTGTCAAAAGCACTATAGCCGATAAGAAGGTTTTCGTCGTCCTCACCACTTTTATCCAGCCTCCCGGCAAAACCATGGTCGTAATTCTGATGGATATGATTGGTTCCCTGACTAATCGAGTTAAAAGACCTGGTATGGGAACTGTAGGCTACATTTTTCACATCACCATTATAATCTGATGTTTGCAGCAGAAAGTAGATACAATCATTTTTGGGGTAAAACAATCCTGATGTAAAATCTGCAGGACAACCATAGTCATAGGATTGCCAGATTCCTGTATTGGCATTGAAAACATAGAAATAATGATCAGTAATAAAAAAAGCAAGGCTGTCGCTGCTGCCATAGCTTCTGAACAGTTGTTGGTAATGATCTCTCAGCAAGGTTCCTTCACATCTGATGGTATCCCAGTCAGAAGTCTTTTCACTGTATCCGAACAGCAATTCCTCCGACCAGGCCCAGATTACTGCGCCTTTGCTTTCGAGGTGTTGAAAGGATGGCGCAGTTTCAAGGTCTGCTTTTAGCCAGTCATTCCGCTCCGTATCGTATATAAGTACGAATTGTGAATTTGCCCTGGTGTACCCGCAACTATTATTGCCACAACCATACAAATAGCGACCGGTTCCAAATCCATCCAGCGAGTAATCGACCCATTCTCCCTTTTGTGCTTCTAGCTTTCCTGTAATCTGGATGGACAACAATACGAGCAAAAAAGCCCATAATTTAGTGTGATCCATACAGAAAAATGTTTGAGTGCGTTTCTTTTCATTCAAAGTTAAGGCATCAAACATCGAAAGTCAATTACAGGACAGTTTATTAACATATAAAATTTAATGGAGATAGATTGTTTTATTATGCATCAGGCTTCAGCTTCATACCTGCAGTGAAATGTTCTTTTTTCTTATGGAAAAGAATAAATGATAGTGGGAATCCCCGGACTGCCCGCTTGACCGTCTGATCATATAAAAGGGATACGATTTTAAAGAAGGTATCCCTCAAATGAGCGGGAAACGGGAATTGAACCCGCGACCCTCAGCTTGGGAAGCTGATGCTCTACCCCTGAGCTACTCCCGCATAGGACATTAAAGGTATAATTTTATTGAGAATTTTCATATCTTCAGGTACAAATATTGTGAATTTTCATATCTTCAACAATATGAGCCGAATCTTCGTTATTTCCTGGCTGAGCCTGTTGTTTCCCGGTGTCTTCCTGCTTAGCTGTCAGTCTGCAGGCAAAAAATACAATGCCGGTGATCCTGAACAACCCAATATTTTGCTCATCCTGGCTGATGATCTTGGCATACCCCAGGTGGGATGTTATGGTAGTGATTATTACCAAACCGGCCATGTGGATGCACTTGCCGAAGCGGGGCTTCGCTTTACTGATGCGTATTCTGCCGCTGCTGTATGTTCTCCCACCAGGGCGGCGCTGATGACAGGAAAGCATCCGGCCAGGCTTCATCTGACTGATTTCATTGCAGGCAACCAGGATACCACCACACTGCTCAGGCAGCCCGAATGGCAAAAGTACCTGCCCCTGGGGGAGGAGACAATCGCCGAGATACTGAAAGGGGAGGGGTATCGCACCGCAATCTTCGGTAAATGGCACCTCAGCAAAGAGAAAGTGCCGCCGGGTTCATTGCCATACAATCCCGATAAGCAGGGCTTTGATGCTCATTTTGTCACCTATAAACCAGCACAGTACCTGCCAATAGGGGATTGGCAGCACCCGGGTGGTGATCCGCACAACGCAGATACCATCACGAGCCTGGCCATTGATTTTATGGAACAAAGCAAGACGAATCCTTTTTTTGTGATTGTTTCACATAATGCCATTCATGATCCGCTGATGGAAGCGGATAGTCTTGTAGAACATTACCGGAAAAAGGATGGAGCAGAGCGGCCCGAGAACCATCCTGTGATGGCAGCGATGGTGGAACACATGGATAAAAGCGTGGGAAGGATCCTGCAGTATCTTGAAGATGCTGATCAGGCTAAGCAGACCCTGGTGGTTTTTTATTCTGACAATGGCGCTAAACATGCGTATGCAGCACAAACCCCGTTCAGGAAGGGGAAAGGCTGGCTCTATGAAGGAGGAATACGCGTTCCGCTGGTGATGCGTTGGCCGGGTGTGATCCGTTCCGGGAGTGTGTCACAGCAGGTGGCTTCCACCCCTGACTTGTTTGCCACATTTCTGGAAGTGGCAGGAGTGGACCGCATGCCATTGGCGACCGACGGAAAAAGCCTGGTTCCAGTGATGTTTCAGCCTGACACCCTTTTGTCTGATCAATCTGCTGTATGGCAATACCCACACTATCACAAAGGAAGCGGCATGGTTCCGGGTGCAGCCATGCGGGACGGCCGATATAAACTGGTCCATTGGTATGAAGCCGGACTGACCGGTCAATCCGGTGCCTGGGAATTGTATGATCTTGAGGAGGATCCCGGGGAGGAAAATGATCTTTCAGCGGCGATGCCGGAAAAGATGACTGCCATGCGCCGGCAACTTGAACAAAGATTGCAGGAAATGGGTGCGCAGGAACCCGTCCTGCGTTGAAAATTTTGCGCCCGGAATTGTAAATATCCACCATTAGAAATTGCAGGATACAATTTGCCCGGTAGCCCTTTTCAATTTGAAATAAAATAGTATATTTGCACCCCGAATACAGCAAGTCAGTTCACTCCTGGCACGACCTAAAAAACATGATGGCGAGGTAGCTCAGATGGTTAGAGCGCATGATTCATAATCATGAGG
>CAZPTO010000174.1:0-7335 GCA_964589155.1 uncultured Bacteroidaceae bacterium
CACCAACCAGGTGATCTATGCTGAAGCACCGCTGCCCATCATGACCTATGCTGAACTGAAGTTCATCGAAGCCGAATGTCACCTCAGGAAATCCTCCCCGGATACAGAAGCTGCATTGGCGGCATACCTGTCCGGTCTGGATGCTGCCCTCGAACAGGCAGGTGTGACCCTCGGTGCGGCAAATTCCTACAAGGCACAGAACGAAGTGGTTCCGGCTACGTCCGCCGGCCTCACGCTGGATATGATCTATACGCAAAAATATATCCACCTCTGGCCATATGGCGCAGTAGAGGCTTATGCTGAATTGCGCAGGACAGATTTCCCGGAAACAACAAATCCTTTCGATACACCCAGGAGATTCCCATATCCCCAGAATGAAATCTCCGGGAACGCGGAAAACGTTCCGGATGTGACGCCCTATAACGGGGTCTGGTGGGACGACGGTACCGAAGATTAGGTTGCACACTTACTGACAATAAAGGCTGTATCCGGATCAATACCGGATGCAGCCTTTTTTAATGCATCGATCTGTCCTTGCATCGGATCTGTTCTTTCTGGGGAACTGTGTTTGCTGGGAATCTGTGATTGCGGCGGAACTGTATTTGCTGGGGATCTGTGATTGCGGCGGATCTGTGATTGCGGCGGATCTGTCCTTTCTGTTGATCAATGATTGTTGTTGATCTATGTATGATGCCGATCGATGTATGTTGTCGATTCAATTGCATCCCGACTGTTCCAGGATCTCTCCCGGCATCATCTGAAATGGGTTCAGACTTCGCTTTTGAAATGCAGTGCGTTGAATACCTGGTTCTTGTAGTTTCTGCCGATCCTGACCTTGGCATTTTCAAGTTCAATGGTGGTTGCATTGAATGCGCGGATCTTCGGGATGGATACGATATAAGATTTGTGCACCCTGATGAACTGCTCCTGGGGTAATTTGCTTTCTATGGATTGCAGACTGCTTTTCACCACCACACGCCGGTTGTCGGTGTGAATGCGGATATATTCGTTCAGTCCCTCTATAAAGTGAATCTCTTTCAGGTAGATCTTGATGATCTTCTTATTCTCCTTCACATAGATAAAGGCATGATCGTTCACCTGGTTTTCCCTTTCCAATGTCACATCCTGGTGGGTTCGGGTGGAAAAGAACTTATTTACCGCCTTGAAGAATCGTTCAAAAGTAACGGGCTTGATCAGGTAGTCCACTACGTCCATTTCAAATCCTTCGATGGCATATTGACTGAAGGCAGTGGTAATAATGACTTTTGGCGGATTTTTGATGGTTTTCAGGAATTCAATCCCACTGATCTGGGGCATTTTGATATCCAGGAACATGAGGTCTATTTTATTGTTCCTTAAGGTCTCCATTGCCTCCATGGCATTGGCACATTCTGCAACGATCTCAAAATTCTCCAGTTTTTTGACGTGGCCCCTGATCAACTCTCTTGCCAGTGGTTCGTCATCTATAATGATGCATTTTGTCCTCATGGGGATATTCTTATGATACACTAAAATTACAAAAGTTGCTCAGACTATCTCAAGCAATTGGAAACTTATTAAAAAATCTCTTTAAATAATAATGGTTTCTGTCAACAACGACCAAATGTAAGTCAAAAGCATGAAACATCTGCCCAATGGCGTTTACCGCTGTATGTGCGCACTTGACACAAATTCCATCTCCATCGATTGAAATGATCTGTCAGAAAGGGATACAATACGTAATATTGTATGTTACTATTCTCAGATGCAGCTTAACTGAAAAAAGATACTTTTAATACGATTATGCAATCTTTCCCCGGCGCAATATTATATTCAGAAAAGCTTGTCTACCGGATGGTTCGGCATCTATCACTGTTTGTCGGAATGAACCTGATTTTCACATGGGTGGTCGTGATGCGGGATCCCCACAACCCGCAAATTTTTGTGATCGCGCGCAATGTTTTGATCAATTCCCTGTTCTTTTTCGGGTATGCTTACCTGACGGCCTATTTGTTGGTCCCTTATTTATTGACGCGGCGGAAGTACATTTTGTTTTTCAGTAGCTTTTTGCTTGCAGGGATGCTTATTTCCTGGCTAAAATTCATTTTTTCGGATTACCTTTTCTTTAATGCCATTGGCACTGACTTCAGCAGCAGGATCGAGGCGGTAAATCTATCACGCGTATTGGTCAACACAAAAGACATGACCTTTGTCGTAGCACTGTTCATAATTGCAAAATACACGAAAGATAACCACCAGGTAAACAGCAGGCTGACGATGCTTCAGGATGCGCAACTCAGATCTGAGATCCGCTTGCTCAGGAACCAGCTTGATCCGCATGTCGTGTTCAATAACCTGAATAATTTGTATTGCCTGAGCCTGAATCAATCTCCTGCTGTTACGCAAAACCTTGAGCGATTGAGTTCGGTACTGTCTTATTATTTGGTGGATGGCAAAAGGCAGAAAGTAAAACTCAGCAGGGAACTACAAACCATTGAGGATTACCTGAATCTCGAAAAACTGAGGTATGGCAACCGGGTTGCTATCGATTTTTCTGTGGAGGGAGATCCCGGGAAAAAAGAGATATTTCCACTGGTGTTTTTTCCTTTCGTGGAAAACTGCCTGGAGCACGGTTGTAGTATTGAATCGGGATCGGCCTGGATCAGGGTATGGATTAGTATCGAAGCTGATGCTGTTACCTTTCATGCTTCCAACAGTAAACCTGAAATCGTTCTGGAAGCTTTCCAGGGCGATGTTGATCGCGTGAAGAGTGATCCGGCAAACCGGCTGGACCTGCTCTACCCGGGCAGGTATCTTTTAAAGATTGACGACCAGAAACATATGTTTAGTGTCGATATGCAATTGAAGATCTGAAATGGAATTGCTCGCCAACATATCGCTTGAAAACAAGTATTTACGGCACGGTCTTTTCTGGCTTGCCTGGGTGACGGGGTTCACCTTTATTAAAAGTTTCGGTTACGGACTGGAGGCCTATGCCGGATGGCTGGCATATTATATACTGACACTTCCTGTTTTTTTGGCCCATACTTACCTGGTGGTATATTGGGCAGCAAAGAATTTTCTTTCCGGACCGAAGACTGTTCTGTTTGTTGTCTTGTTCTTGTTGTTGATGTTCTTCTTCTCTTTCATCGAGATGTTCCTCACAAAATCGCTCCTCTTACCTCTTTTTCCCTCGGTATTCACTGGCGACCTGGACTATACCGATCCTTTGAACTTGCTGATCAGTGGCATCGGCAACCTGTATATCATACTTGTCTTTGCTGCTGCAAAAATGGTCAGGTCATGGTACCTTGCAAATAAAAAGGGACAACAGCTCATGAAAGAACGCCTGTTTATGGAACGTGCAGATGCCAATGCAGGGATACAACCCGGCATGCTCCTGTTTTCTGTAAGGTATATTGAAAAGATCAGCAGGCAACGTCCCGAAGAGGTGGCTGAGGCTATTGCCATGCTTTCCGGGTTATTGAGTGCTGTGATGCAGGCACATAAAAGTATGATGCTGCGACTTGACGAAGAGATTAAAAATGTTCGCAACCTGCTGAAGCTCTATGCGCTGCTTATGAAGAAGGAGTTGCCGGTATTAAAAATTGAACAGTGCAATACATCCATCATTGCGCTCCCCGCTTTCATCGTTTTTTCTCCACTGGAGATTGTGATCAGACATTTTAATTGGATGCCGCACGACCACCTCGAGGTGTGCATCCGGGGCGAGAACATGGTATCCCTCAGCTGGAACAAGGCGAAACATGAGGTCAGAAAGCCCAAACCCGCTGAAATCATGGAGGAACTCGATACGATCTATCCGGGGCGCTACCAGGTGCGCATCGAGGACAGATCACCGGACTTTACGATCTGGATCAGTGAAGATCCGGCATGGAAGGCCGAAAGTCATTCACAGTCTTTTCAGGGTAATATAGCGACCGGTTGATGTGGAACACTGATATTATTTTTTCTGTCGCTCATCCCTTCATACATTTACATTGACTCTTATAAAACTTGCCGTTTATTTCTAAAGGTTTAGGTTAATATATAAAACTCGGAAAACGGCAAGTTTTTTTTATCATCCCACCAGGTTCAAATCTCATCCCAGGAATAATACTTCCCGTCCCGCAAATGGATTCTATAAATGGGTGCTTTCTCATGATGGGCCAACAATTACGGCGCATAAATGAGCCCTAAGATCAGGAAATATCCGACGGAGCAGCGATCATAAGCCGAAGGAATATAGGTGCAAATACCAAAGAGCCCACACCCGGTCAGGGTATATGACAGCTACTGATCAGTGAACGACGGATAAATGTCGGCGAACGGCAATACTTGGGAGGTTTTAACGTACTGAAAAACAGAATCATATGACGATATTCGAAAACGTACACTCCGTACAAACCTGTGCAGAATCGGACGATTTTAACACAATTACAAAAAACGGTAAAATTGATAAAATGCATTGTGTCAAACAGTTATAAGTTTTGGCACGAATTGTGATTTTTTTGGATCAGATTGAATGGTTCATCGGAAAATCATCACTAAAACACAACAACATGTTTGTCCATCAGAATGACATATCACTTCCAAAGGAACAGGGTGCAGGATCGTTGCCTAACCTGGAACTATTCAAGATGCTGTTGCAGCCACACTTCCTTTTCAATTCATTGAATAACCTGTATGCGTTATCAGTGAAGAAATCCGATCAGACAACCGATGCTATTGCGGGGTTGTCTGACCTGCTGGCCAAGGTGGTTACCTGTGCACGCCAGGAACTTATTTCACTGGACCAGGAGATTGACCTGATCGAGGAATACATCAGGTTGGAGCGAATCTGGCTGGGAGAGACTACTTTCCTGGTGGATCTGCAGGTTTCAGGAGCTACCCGTGATTTTCAGCTGCCCCCCTTATTGTTATATACATTCGTGGAGAACTGTTTCAAACATGGAATCAGGAAGTGCAACGGGGAGGGATGGCTGACAATCAGGATCGATGCTAAAGATCATGCACTTCATTTCAAAGCTAAGAATCTTGTGCCTTCATGGGATAACGAAGTATGTGGTGAGCGCAGCCGCAATTCAGGACTGGGGATCATGGCGGTAAAAGAATTGCTTGAAAAGAAATGTGCAGACAGGTATGAACTTAAGACAGGTCGAAAAGCCAATGTTTACGAGGTGGACCTGAGAATCAACTGTAAATAGAAAAACGAAATAATTTAATCATTAACTGTTAATATTTAATGCTATGAAAACAAAGGTTAGTTTTATTACAAGAATGATGACAATTGCAATGGCACTTGTCATGACTACAGGACTGGTATTCGCTGACGGTGAGATCACCGATGTATACACCAAGGGAAAGACCAACACACCCGCTGGTGATTTTGTTGTGCGGACTACCAATGATGTATTTCATTTCCAGGGAACTGTTTATGAAGTATACAAAGTGTACTACGATGATCCTGCTATGAATATGAAGATCGCTTTGAATACTGACGGCAAATGCAAGTCATTTATTGCGTACACCACAGAGTACACGCTATTCTATGACTGCAACAAGCATGGTTTTGGTGTAAGGAAAGTGATGTTTACAAATCCGGAAGCGCATGAAAGGTTTGATCACCTGGAGTATCAGCATCAGACAGTACTCAGGAAAAATCGCAAGATCGAGAAGAAAGACGCTGTTGAATTGATCGCTGCTTTTCTTCCCGGCATGCAAACCACCTGAGCTAACCCTGACATACATCTTCTATATAAAAAAATGGCTGTCGTAAGACGGCCATTTTTTATGTATACTGCCCGATTTTTTCAGCCATTTTCCTGAATATGAAAAAGTGTGCCGGCATCATGGAGAACCAGTAGATTCTTCCCCACAATCCCTTGGGCCTGAATGTTGCCGTTTGCAGCAGAATCGGCTCAGGATCATAACGGATTTTGAATTCCAGCCATGCCTCACCGGGAACCTTCATTTCGGCGAACAACAACAGCCATGACTCATTTCTGTTTGCGATGATCACACGCCAGAAATCCAGGGCATCGCCGGGATGGATGACTGACAGGTTGGTCCTTCCCCGTCGCAGTCCGATCCCTCCCATCAATTTATCCACGAATCCCCTGAAGCGCCACAGCGTATCTGCATAATACCATCCCCGGTCACCCCCGATGCTCCAGATATTGTCCAGCACTTGTTTCGGATCACCTGTAATGGGGACCTCCCGGACATCTTTGAAACATCCATACACAGGTACTTCAATAAATGCACTGACATCAATGTTGCGGTTCGCAACCACCATGGCATCTTTCCAACTGGAAAGTACCAGGTTCTGCTCCATTCTTTCAAATGCCAGCTGAATCGATGTGTTGTAGTCAATTAAATCCAGTTTTACGATATCCCGGATCCTGTTTTCTGCCGTTACAACCTCGATCTTCATACTATTGACCAGGTTTACAGCCAGGTTGTAGGAAGTTGAGGTGATGAAGTAGAGCCAGTAAGAGGAGAGTCGTGGGGTCATCACCGGCAGGGTATAGATCCACCGCTTTAATCTACGCACCTCTGCAAACTTTAATAACATTTGCTTGTAGGTGAGTATTTCCTCACCTCCAATATCAAAGGTCTGATCGTACGTCTCTTCTTTTCCGATCACCCCATTGAGATAGCCGATCACATTTCTGATTGCAATGGGCTGGCAACGCGTGTTGAGCCATTTCGGGGTGACCATCAAGGGTAGTTTTTCCACAAGGTCGCGGATGATCTCGAAGGATGCGCTCCCGGAACCTACAATAATACCTGCCCTGAGAATGGTCACCGGGATTGGCGATTTTTCCAGGATCTGTTCTACACTTTTCCGCGATTCCAGGTGACTGCTCAAGCGGTCTGAATTACTGATCCCGCTCAGGTAAATAATCTGGCGCACACCGGATTGTTCGATCGCTCCAAGAAAATTGATTGCGGAACGCTCTTCAAGGTCCTGGAAACCCTTAAGTGTTGCACTCATGGAATGTACGAGGTAATATGCAACGTCGATATCACCGGGGATATTTTTTAATGAATCAGGCTGAAGAAGATCGCCCTCGATCACACGATGGTGGTCCAGTGTGAGGAGATTTTCCTGTACCCTGGTTGTATCCCGTACAAGAGAAATTACCTCGTGACCATTTTCCAGCAGGACCGGAAGCAGCCTTTTTCCAATATATCCGGTAAGCCCGGTGAGCAGAATTTTCACAGGTATATATTTTAGTTATAGTATTAATTTACAATATGTTATAAATTTCTTTTATACTCAAGGTGCGTTATTCGTCCTCCTACGTCGGCCTCATGAGCTCCACTTCGTTCCGGTTGTTGCCTCGCAGA
>CAZPTO010000175.1:0-7302 GCA_964589155.1 uncultured Bacteroidaceae bacterium
ATGCAGCGTTGATGACCGACATGGTCAACATAGACCGGTTCCATATCGGAAGGATCCGCACGCCATTTTCGGCAAATATCATGGGCATTCCAGAAGGAAGTGGATACATCCAGTACGTACCCGCAGGATTACGCGCAACACTTGCTTATCCGACTCCCGTACAGACCGCACTGGACCTGCATAGATCGTTGCAAAGCGGGCTTTACCTGGAACTGGAGAAAAAAATGGGTAAGCGGGCCCTGAATGATGCGCTGGTAGAGGATGCAAAATTGCGTGGATCGCCTATCAAGGAGGTCCTGGAAAGGTTGGCCGGAAAAACAGAGCCATCAACTCCTGTTGAGACTTCCTTTATTGCCGGAAGATATGCGGATGGAAATCCTTATAATGGTGCCTTTGCACGTATTGACCTGCAGGCATACAGCTGGAATTTCCGGGCAGTGACCGCACCCCTGAAGCCCAGGACCGTATCCGAATTTGTAACAGGTTTTGAACGATCCACCGGTCACCATGCCGAACTGGCATGGAATGGAGGCTATATTCTGAACCCCGAACTGGTGGGCAAGCTGGGTTTACCAGAGTCCTATATCGGTTCTCCATTAGGACTGCTCATCACCGATGGGAAGTGTCTTTGTCCCCCCTTGTTTAATAAGGCTGCATTGATCATTCACAGAAATGGAGGTGCCGATATTCAGCGCGTTAACTGTAGTAGGGGGATCAGCCTTGAGTTGGGAGGAAGGCGCTTTTTGTTGAAACCAGAACAATACAACAATGCAACACCAGGGGATGAAGTTTCCTATTATGACCTGATGTATCGCGGTAATGGGATTCCTGCCAGGGGCAGGACAATACTGAGATTTTCCGGGCGGACCATTCGTGAAGTGTTGTCAGGCAGCGAGGTGGAGAACGTGCAAATTTTGCCAGTGGGTCTGACGATTTCTTTTCCTGCAGGAATATTGCCGGATGGAGTAAGGACAGGACAGGAAGCTGAGATGACAATATTGGGGCTGGAAGAAGTGTGGCATGCCATCGAAGCGGGACCACAGTTACTGGAAGATGGAAAACAGGCCATCGATATGGAGACAGAGGGGTGGAAGACCACCTTTTCCATTGTCACGCAGGCGGCCCGCCTGGATTACCTGGATATGCGGGGTCCCAAAATCGCTGTTGGAATGGATGGAAAAGGGCGGCTCATGGTGTTGACGATCAATGGCCGGATCAGGGAATCGGTGGGAGCCACACATGCTGATATGGCGAACATACTTGCTGAACAAGGCATGGTGAAAGCCATGGGTTTTGATCCGGGTGGGAGCAGCACATTGTATGCAGGAGGGAAGATGTTGAACATTTCGCCTTATAACAGCGATTATGAATACAATGTGTACGCTTTGCCCCCACAGCCGCGTGCTGTTTCAAATGCGATCATAGGAACCATTCAAAAGGAAGAATAGGATTTTGGCAGGAATATATATACATATACCATTCTGCAGGCAGGCATGCAGGTATTGTGATTTCTATTTTACAGTGAGTCTGAAATACCGGGATGCATACGTGAACGCGCTGCTCAGGGAACTGGAGACCCGTGCAGATGAAGTTTCAGGGTCATTGATTTCCACCGCTTACCTGGGGGGAGGAACACCCTCGGTACTGAGTCATCAACACCTGGAAAAAATCATGACCCGCGTCATGGAGCTTTACGAGATTGATACAGCAGCAGAAGTGACCATTGAGGCGAATCCTGATGACCTGGATGATTCCCGGTTACAGAGCTTAAAGGCTGCCGGATTCAACAGGTTAAGCATTGGCGTGCAATCGTTTCATTCCACACATCTAGAACTCATGCGTCGTTCACATCTCGCGGAGGAGGCGGTGGATGCCATTCTGCGCTCAGCAGCCCATGGGTTTGACAATATCAATATGGATCTTATTTACGGGCTGCCCGGTTTAAAAAACAGGGAATGGCAGCAGAACTTATCTACCACGATGGATCTGCCGGTGCAGCATATCTCTGCGTACCATCTTACT
This sequence comes from uncultured Bacteroidaceae bacterium, assembly GCA_964589155.1. Taxonomy (GTDB): domain Bacteria; phylum Bacteroidota; class Bacteroidia; order Bacteroidales; genus M55B112. Next base: position 2,023 of record CAZPTO010000175.1, read on the forward strand.
TATGAACCAGGTACGGTTTTCAGTCACTGGAGAAAGAAAGAGCAGATACGGGAACTTCCGGAGGAAATCAGTATTGAACAGTACAACATGTTACGTGAGGTCACCAGGACACATGGTTTCGAGCATTACGAGATCTCTAATTTTGCCCTGCCGGGATACAGATCCAAACATAACAGCAGCTACTGGTCGGGAACTCCGTACCTGGGGTTTGGTCCATCAGCACACTCCTATACTGGAACGGAAAGAAGATGGAATGTCGCATCACTGAAAGGATATATTGAAAACAGCGGGCCGGGTCCATCCGGTTTTGAAAGGGAGGTACTCACATCCAGGGATCGCTATCATGATTACCTGATCACCGCTTTGCGCACCAAAGAGGGAGCAGACCTTCGGATGATACGTGATCAATTCGGGGATGTGGTAGCTGAGCGGTTAAAAATGAAGGCAGCTCCATTTGCAGTTAGTGGTGAAGTCGAAATGGAGGGTGATGAATTGAGGATGACGCCACAGGGATGGTTAAGGTCCGACCTGGTAACACAGGCATTAATGCAGGAGTGAGAATTGCCACTACCCCTGCATGCACCACCATCCCTGCATGCACCACCATCCCTGCATGCACCACCATCCCTGCATGCACCAATATCCCTGCATGCGCCACTACTTCTACTGTTGTTCATGTCAGTCTGATCGCTTACACCAGCGCCATTGCTTTTTCGATCAGTTCTTCCAGCTTTTCCTTGAGTGTATCGTAGCTGAAATATTTCTTTCCCAGCGTATAATTATGCGCAGCGACTTCTTCAGCAAGTGAAGGATTGTAAATGACCTCTGCCATATTCCGGACGGCTTGTCCGGTAAGCTGGTTATCTTCCAGCATCACTGTTTTGAAACCTTTGCTGCCAATGTCGGGCATGTACACGGGTTTGTAATTATTCACAAAGACTGGGGTACGTGAAAGGACTGCTTCCACGAAGGCATTTCCGAAACCTTCATAAGTGCTGAAGTAGGTACATGCTGTTGCTTGTGCGTAAGCATCAGAAAGGGAGAACATAACATCACCATTGGAAGGGGTGAGGCCCTTGTTGTGGAAGAGGTGATAAGCAAACTGCACCTGCTCACTGAGGTGCAGGTCGTGTACCTGCTCATTGAGATCATTATAGTAAGCACTTCCTGCATCGTCGGCATAGTTCCCCGTAATGATCAGCTTGATCTTTTTGTCGTTCAGCTGATGCAGCAGGTCGATGGCCACCTCGATCCCCTTTCGCCGCACGATCCTGGTAATCTGGTAGAGGTAAATGGCATCTTTTTCAAACCCAAGGTAATCGGGAAGACGGGCATTTTTTTCATTCTTTTCACCGAAGGGAATGCTAAAATCCATCACATTAGGCACATTCACCGCTTCACGTCCGAATTTCTCCTTCAGGGTATGCTGTGCGTGCGTGTTGATCACAGCATGGATCGAGTTGGGGGCGGTCAGGGGAAAAACCTTTTCCACAAAACGGTTGATCTCCTCATGCGGGGAAGTGTACCTGTCACCCCGTTCCCAGGCAAAATCATGGTCATGGGTAATCGTAGGGAGCCCGAGCTTATGCACTGCTTTATTGATTGCCAGTCCCATCTCCAGGTGGGAGGGAAGGGCAGAGGCATTTTCAGAAATCAGCAGGTTGATCTTGTTGGTTCGGGCCCATTGTACGATCTTTTTGTAGATGACCTTTGAATACAGGTTGAGGTGTTCGATGAGCTCCTGGGGGTCTGTTTCAGGATAGAAAAACGCCTTTTTCTGGCTCCAGTAACTTTCGGGGGAAAAGAAGGACATTTCCGGGACCAGTGTTTCGGTCTCAGGATCCATGGGCCTTTCCTGGAACTGTCCCGATACAATGAACACTTTATGTCCCATGGAATGGAGTACCTGTATCCATTTTTCGGTTTCCAGCGCTACGCCGTCAACCCCGCCGATCCTGCCAATAATGATACCAATTCTCATCAGTTAACGATTTCAGAAGTGGATGTGCTTCAAAATACAGATACAATCACCATCAGAACCATGTGATTAATCTGTGCAAAGATCGATCATCCTATGCAAAGATCGGTCATCAATTACACAGTTTGATCAACATTTATACAAAACAATTTACATCATTTACAGTTCAAAAACGCTACTACCTATCACTTTTCCGCCAGCATAGAGCTCCACGGTGTATTCACCCGGAACAAGTTCCCCGTTATTGGTCCAGAAGATGGAAACGGGGAGATCGGAGTTTTCATAGGTGATGGTACGGGAAGCGGAAACGGGTACTTCTTCCCCGTTGACGGTGATCACCTCCATTTCAGGAGATCCAAGGGTTACCCCGTCGGGCCTGATTAGTTTCAGGTATATGGTTTTTTCACCTGCCGGGACCACAGGGTTTGCACGGATCACGAAATCTGTCCGGATTTTATCAATGCTCCTGATTCGTCTTCGTGGCCGGTTGTTTTCATTAATTGATTCAACGTAAATATCCGAGGCCTGGAGAGAAGATGCCAGTTCCCGGATCTCTTCAAGCTCTGTTTTTTCAGTTTGCAGTTGTTCTTTTTCGGTCTGCAGTTGTCGTTCCGTTCGCTTCAGCTGCACATTCTCCGCCATCAACTCCTGGTTCTTTGAATTAAGGGAGTCAATCTGCACGATATAGCTTCTGAGCACAGATCTCAATGTCTCCATTTCCCGCTTATACATTCTGATCTTATATGCATCATCTGCCTGGATCCTGATAAGGCGCTCAATCTTTTCCTGTTGAATGTTCAACTCCTCCTGAATTCTTTCGTTGTCAGTCTCCAGGGAGTCATATGACATATAGATCTCATGCAATTCTCCCTCGAGGGAGTCGCGTTCCTGCGCAAAAAAGATCTTATTTTGTTGCAGCTCCTCGCTGGTGGCATCAAAATCCTTTTTCAGGTCGATCAGGATGTATACCGCGACCAACAACACAACTGCCAGCAGACCGATGACGCCGTACAAGACACCAACATTTGTTTTCTTTTCGCTCATATAGGTATTAATTTTCCGCTACAAATATATAAATAAGAAGAGATCGTTAGGTTCGGCTCACCCAAATAATAACTAAGATCCCCGGGATTTATTATTTTTCTTTTTACGTTGCGGCACATCATTTTCAGTTATCCCGAATTTTTCGTCTTTTTCCTGGTTTCCCATGGGTTCCACGTGCACCATTACATCGTAGACGTTTTCGATATCGGACTTGATGATGTCCTCCACCTCCTTGGCGATATTGTGTGCATCGCTTACCTTCATATCGGGATCGACTTCGATGTCGAGATTCACCATGTAGCGTGAACCGATTTTCCTGGCACGGGTACGGTGTGGGTTGTGTGCCCCATTTACTTTCCTGATCGCCTCGAACAACTGATCATATAGTTCGGGATCCCGGATACCGTCCATCAGTTCCGTATTGGATTTAAGAAAGATCATGATCGCCTCGTACATGATGAAAATACTGATGCCCAGAGCAATGATCTTGTCGATAATGGCCACTTCGAAGATAATGGTGGCCAGCAGGCCAATGAGAACCGTGGATGAAATGAGCATATCGTTACGCATGTGGATGCCCATGGTGGTCATCATATCACTGGATTCATTCTTCCCGGTTTTTTTAAGGTAGAGGCTGAGACCGATCTTTCCTGCCATGGAAAACAGAGTGACCCAGATGGCGATCATTGCGGGAATTTTATCCGTGCCTCCTTCAATCAGTCGCTCCACAGTTGAAATGGCGAGCTGGGCGCCTGCCACAAAAATAAGCATGGAGAGGACTTTTGTGGCGACGGTATCCGCCTTTACATATCCGTAAGGGAATTTAATATTGGGAGGTTTTTTGACAACCTTAGCGGCAACCAGCGTAACAACAGAGCTGATGATGTCCGCAGAGGAATCGATACCATCGGCCACTACTGCAAAACTACCGGAGAGGAATCCCACGACCAGTTTCAATATCGCCAATACTGCATTTCCCACAATGGAGACCCAGGCTGCGTAAATGATTCCTTTTTTCATATAAGTCACTTATTAAATAATCGTTATTTCTTTCTCTGGCCAGGTGCAGGTTTCTCACGGTTTGCAATCAGGCTTTTTCCATGATCCGGATCAAATTCAAACTGCAGCGTAATGTGATGGATATGGAATTTTTGCTTTAACAGTTTTTCGATTTTTTCCCGTATTTCATTGGTCTGGCTTATTTTTTTGTCTTCGCGAAGTTCCACATGCGCTTCCAGGTGTATCTCATTTTCATCCAGCTTCCATACATGCAGATGATGCAGGCTGCTGACCTCCGGGAAGGCCTCCACCTTTGACTGTATCTTATTCACATTGACATTTTCGGGGGTTGATTGCATGAGGATGTTTACAGCCTCTTTGAGGATTACGTAGGATTCACGGATAAGGTAGATGCCGATCAAAATCGTGACCAGCGGATCCAGCCAGTAAATACCAAACAATTGAATAGCACCGGCAGCCAGTATAACAACAACGGAAGAAAGGCTGTCCCCGATCAGGTGGACATAGGCAGCTTTAACATTGATACTTTTCCTGGAATCTTTGTGTAGCAGTGCTACAGCCAGGACATTTGCACCCAGCCCGACCATACCCACAATGACCACGATCAGGGATTTAATTGGTTCCGGATCCTGCAGTCGCTCCCAGGCCTCTCTGAACAGATAAAAACAGATGACGATCAGGATCACTGCATTGAGCACTGCAGCCAGGATCTCTATGCGTTTGTACCCAAATGTTTTTTTTGCAGTCGGTTTCTTCTTTCCCACCCGGATGGCGACATATGCGATGAAGGTTGCAAAGGTATCGCTCAGGTTATGCAGCGCATCTGAGAGTAAGGCAAGGCTGTTGGAGAGGATCCCCCCGGCAATTTCCACAACAGTAATCACCAGGTTGAGCAGCGTGGCAATCAGCAGGTTCTTGCCATTGACTTCACGCGGGTGATGATGGTGTTTTTTTCTTTTTTTTGCCTGTTCAGTCATTTTAGATAAAAAGCAAAAGACTCAAGGCCATGACGGCCATACCTAGGATAAATCCATAAATGGAATAGTGATGATATCCATATTCTTCCGCAGTGGGAAGCAATTCATCAATCGAGATGAACACCATGATCCCGGCAACTGCTCCGAAAAGGTATCCAAACACGCTGTTGGGAATGGTTGTCCCGTTAAAAAAGAGGGTGATGATTAGAAACGCGAACAGTGCTCCCACCGGCTCTGCCAGTCCCGAGATCATGGAAAGGA
>CAZPTO010000176.1:0-7279 GCA_964589155.1 uncultured Bacteroidaceae bacterium
AGGCGAAACGGGGCCACTTTCCTTTGAAACTGACATGGTTTTTATTGGTGAGCAAGTGGAGTTCCATAACGAGACCGTTAATGGAATTAATTATTTATGGGAATTCGGCGATGGCTATTCCTCCGATCTCGATTCACCCTTACACTCCTATGAAGATCCGGGCACTTACACTGTCACTCTGAAGGCATTTGGTCAAAGTGATGAGATGGAGCTAGTAACGAAAACGTTCCATGTGGCTGAAGGGATTAATAGTTCCCTAAGAATCACTGTTCTCGAATACTATGATGAATATCCTTTTGAAGTAGCATCTGTTCTTTTATATGGTCCTTTAAATGATTGGGAGAACCAAATCGATCCATCATATGAGGTTTTTACCACACCACTCGGGGAATGTGTATTTGAAGGATTAAATTACCAGCAATATTATGTGGACGTTTGGGAACAGAACCATGACAATTATACAATGGCTGCTGAAGATATTGCTTTTATTCAGACCCAACCTCTTGAGCCCGGCTATATTCATGATTTTATCGCATATGTTGACTACTATGCGCCAGGAAAAAAGGCAGTCCTGACCAGGGTCGGGAAGAAGAAAATGGCAAAGGAGATTGTCTTTATGAAAAAGTCTTCAGAATTCAGAATTATTAAAGAGAATAAATTCAGTCAGGAGCGATAATGAACAGTGAGTTCCTATCTTCGGCAAGTTTTGAATCTTAAAGGAGACACCTCATATATTACTTGAGGTAATTATGTGATACTGCCTTCTTCGGGTTCAAGCGTTGGAACAAATTTAGTTACTTATACAAAGGATAGTGAAAGCTTCCCCCCTTCTCACGCCCACGGCGCCATCGAGTAGAAAAAATTGAATAACTCACGATTCACAATATTTTTCCCGCTCATGATGAACAGTCACATCCGCATCACAAATAATTGTTAAATAAGATGAAGTGATCATTGTTATTGCCTGGATTCCATAAATTGCTTGATTATCAATCAATACCAAACCATTATGAATTCAAAACACATTTTTTTAAGCCTGCTGATCTCCTGTTTCTTTTCAGCAGCGATGCATTCACAGGGACCTGTTGTAAAATTAAACTACATGAAAGTAACACCAGGTATGGAATCTGATTACCTGGAGGTAGAACAGGAATGGAAGAGAATCCACCAGAAAAAAATTGAACTGGGTATTTGCGATGGATGGCAGTTATGGAGAAAACTGTATTCCGGAACGGATGATGCCTATAACTACATTGCCATTGACTGGTACAAGGATTTTCCTTCAACCTTTGAATCGTATCCCGATGATTTTATCGAAGGTTTAATGACTGAGAAGGAGCTGGATGAATTATTTGAAAAAACAGGCAAATCAAGGAGCATGGTTCGCCAGGAGTTGTCTTACAGGATTATGGTGGCAGATGACGAACATTCGAGTAGTAAGTATATCGTTCTCAATCGAATGCGCGTTAAAGATTCCGACAATGGTCGCTACCTGGAAACTGAAGAGAAAATATGGAAACCAATTCATGAGAAATCAATTGAAAAAGGAAGCAGAACCCATTGGGCTGTCTGGGGAACCTGGCCGTTGCAAGAAGGCCAGGGACAATACGTTACCATCGATGGATATGCTACTCCTGAACAATTTGTTGCAGATGATGCTGAACTCAAAGAGGTACATCCGGAAATGACCTGGGAGGAGGTGAACCAGAAGACACTTGAAACCAGGAAATTAATCAGTAACGAAGTGTGGGAACTGGTTGATGGAGTATTTCCAGAATAATAACACATACGTTCATCTTGATTAAATCTACTTGACACCTATCATCATATAGGTTGATTAAAATCCGGAATAGAGGTCTTTCTCTTTTCCGGATTTTTATTTTTTTCAATTCAAGGAAGAATTATTCAGTCCATATTACATAATATGATGACAGTTGTTAATTCCGGTGCAAGCCTAATGAACCCGGACCAAAGTTTTGTTGTTAAATATATTTCCCGGTGGTTTGCTTTCTGAGATTTTATTTCCGGAAAAGCAAATCGACGTTAATCTTTGAAGTAAAACGTTTAAGAAATATTATTATGTCTTACAGAAATTTCGTACTTCTTGCTGGTAGTGCAATTTTTCTTGCAGGTTGCGCACCAGAGAAAAAAAACATCGAACATGCACTGGAAAGTATTACAGTGGAAGAATTTAAGGAACATGTCTCAGTTATCGCTTCTGATGAATTCAGGGGAAGGGCACCGGGTACGAACGGTGAAGAATTGACCATCCACTACCTGGCCGATGCATTTGGCAGACTTGGATTGGAGCCGGCGAATGAAGGCAGCTATTTCCAGGAGCTTTCCCTGGTGGAAATTACCGCTGAACCTTCAATGGAGATGCTTATCAGTGGAGCAGACGGACAATTCGTCCCGGCATACAGGGAGGATTTTATCGGGACGACCTCACAGATCAGCGAAAACATTGTGATAGACAATTCGGAAATAATCTTTATCGGATACGGGATAGATGCCCCTGAATACGGTTGGAATGATTATGCAGGTTTGGATGTGAAGGGAAAAACCGTGCTTATGCTGGTGAATGATCCTGGGTACGCCACCGGGGACACAGCTTTGTTTAAGGGGAGGGAGATGACCTATTATGGCAGGTGGACCTATAAGTACGAAGAAGCTGCACGAAAGGGAGCAAAAGCTGCCATTATTATCCACGAAACGGGTGCTGCCTCCTATCCATGGGATGTGGTAAAAAACTCATGGAGCGGTCCGCAGTTTCATCTCACCGATAACGAGATATCCACCTCCCCCCTGCAATTCCAGGGCTGGATCACTACTGACCTTGCCCAACAGCTATTTGCATCGGCCGGGCTTGAATATGAACGCCTGATTGCAGAAGCTTCCAAACCCGGTTTTGGACCTGTTGAGATGAACCTGGATGCTTCCATCAACTTCAGCAATAAAATCAAGCAAATCAAATCGAATAATGTCGCTGCCCTTTGGCCGGGAGATGAAAGAGCCGATGAATATGTAATCTACATGGCCCATTGGGATCACCTTGGTGTGAATAACAGCTTCGAGGGAGATTCCATATTTAACGGAGCGGTGGATAATGCAACAGGTATTTCAGCACTGCTCCAGATAGCCAGGGCATTTACCGTATTGCCTGAAAAACAGGCGCGTTCAGTGCTGTTCCTGGCCGTTACCGCTGAAGAACAGGGCCTCCTGGGGAGTCAGTATTACGCTGAAAATCCCCTTTTGCCCCTCGATAAAACGGTTGCGGCTATCAATATGGATGCATTGAATATTTTCGGAAAAACAAAGGACATGACCATGATCGGTTACGGGAAATCTGAACTGGATACGTATGCCGCTGAGGTGCTTGAAAGCCGGGGAAGATATGTCGCACCGGATCCGCACCCTGAGCGGGGCAGCTTTTTCCGTTCCGACCATTTCAGTTTTGTGAAAGTTGGCGTTCCCACCCTGTACCTGACTTCCGGTTCAAATTACGTGGGTCATGATAAGGAATGGGGAGAGGAAGTCAGCCAGCAATGGATTATTGAAAAATATCATAAACCGGGAGATGAATATGAACCGGAAAAATGGAATTTCGAAGGCATCCTGGAAGACATGCAGGTGTTTGTTGAAGTGGGGTATCATCTCAGCAATACCAGTGAATTCCCTGACTGGAATGCTCATTCTGCATTTAAACGCTGAACATTGAATCGGACATTTTTCCGCGGAAGACAGGAGATGGTGCAGCTGTTAATTTAAGAGGCAGCATGAACAATCATGCAACTTCTGCGGTCAGAAAAGTTTAAATTATTCAAACAAAGGAACCTCAATATTATCTCCTTTTCAGGGACTGATTATTGATTTATGCTTACCAGTGTTAGTTCGAATGTTAAATCCTTATCTGCTAAAGGATGATTTGCATCAACCACAATGCTCTCCTCTTTAACTTCTGTGACAACCAGGGGTATTTTCTGACCATCAGGTGTTTGTGACACAAGCTGCAAGCCAACTTCAGGGTTTATTTCCGGGGGTAACTGCTGCTTTGGCACTTCTTGAATGAGCTCTTCTTTCCGCTCTCCATAGGCCTCAGCTGCCGGAATATTAATGGTTTTCGATTCTTCTGCCTCCATTCCTATAACTCCCTTGTCGAACCCTGGGATAACCTGGCCCGCACCTATTGTGAACTCCAGTGGATCCTTTCCTTCTGATGAATCAAATACTTCACCGTCACTTAATGTCCCTTTATAGTGGACTTTTACTTTGTCATTTGCTTTTGCTGTCATAATTATTTATTTGATATTAAGTTACGAAGTAATGATTCTTTAGACTCCTAAACAAATTCAAGTAATACTTTTTTAAAAAAATGCAGGATCGATGGCTACAGAATTACATATATGAGTAAAGTAAGATGAGCTTCCCAATAAAATCATAAGTTGCATTAACATTCTGTATTTATTTTTCTCCATCCCCTCCTCCTTCATTTTCAGAATTATTTTGCGGGCTGTCATCTTTCTCAGGCTTCATGCTTTCGTTAGAAACTTTCTTGGTTTCTACAATTTTTCCATCCTTATCCAGAACCAGGAAATAGGTAAACTTATCAGTGTCGACAGCAATTTCATAATCAATCCCGCCTGTACTGGTTTCGGTTACCTGTGCATTACGGAATGAACCCTTTGGATACTTTTTAATGATGGTTTTGCTGATTTTATCCGGAATGTTTTCCTTGCTAAGTATATATTCAGAATGTTCCCAATTCCCTTCCTGGTCAAACAGCGAGGTGATTTTCAAACCTTCGTTGACAAATCTAATCCTGTATGCATCCTTCTTTTTCTTGAATTTTACTTCCAACGCACCTGGATATTTTGAGTAAAAAGGATCCTTTACCGCCGCCGGTAATTCTTTCTTTTGTGCCGCTACATCTAATGTAGCCAAAAGAATGGCCGCAAAAAATATGAGCTTTTTCATTTTCGTTTAGTTGTTGATTAAAGTACTATAAATAAGCCAACTAAAATTACGGAAATTTGGAATTAAAAGTCAATTATAATGACCTGTGAATGCATTTTTTTTCAAACCAAATGCAGTCCAGGGAAAGAAAAACAGAATCTATTCTATTGAAAAAAGGTTATGGACAGCTCACTCTGTCACATCACCACAATCATTTTCATGGTATGTGTATCACCTGATTGAACTTCAAGAAAATAACTACCGGTCAGTAGCTCCCCGACATCGATGGTATAGCGTTGCTGCCCGGCGTGCATCTTAGAATGGCCCGGTGATAGGAATACCACCCGTCCGGCCAGGTCGCGGATAACAAGGGATAATACTGCTGGCGCCTCCTTTCCTAATTCAATATTCAGTATTTGATGAACCGGTACAGGATAGACACGAAGTTCACGATCCTGTAATCCCTGGCCGATGGAAACGTTTGGATCCGTGGTATAGCTGGCTGAAACCACCGCGTCAGTTTCCGACAGGGTAAGATAGGTTGAAGAAGCGCCCGGATCATCCAGCTGGGGTGTGCCTGATTGGATGGTCCATGCATCGAACACCTCACCTCCGGCTGCTGCATCGGCCCGGATCAGCACACGGTCGCCCGGCTCATACGCGCCCGATCCGTCTCCGTTGTTCACAGTCAGGTTTACTTCCGTGTAAATTCCATCGCTGATCAATTGTATTGCATCAATTCTTGTAGTGATGTTGGCAGACTTAAAACTATACAGGCGGAACCAGTTGATCTCACTGAGATCGGGATTTCCCAGCACCCCGGCCTTACTGACCGGCAGGCGGATATAGTTCCAGCCATCTGCCAGTCCCTCTAACCTCCAGTTATATTCATCTGAATCGGGTTTACCTGCGCTTCCTAGTTCCACCTGGTTCGCACCCTCCATTTTAGTCACATCAGAAATGTAATACCAGAATTGCAACATGCTGCCCGCTTCCGAGCCACGGGTATTATAAGTGGTGGGGAATTTTTTCTTGAATTCATCTGCGTTGCCTCCTGTATACTCCAGGCAATTGCTGCCCTGCTTGTTGTCTGAGCTGTTCAATTGCAAGGAACCGGATGATTTCCAGCCGGAGGTCAGGTCGCAGTCGTCCAGGTATTCATCGCTGCTTGTCAGCCTGATGGACTGACGGAGGGAAGCTTCCCCAAACCAGCCGCTGTCGGCCTGCATCATCTGCCACTGAAAATCCCAGGGACCTTCTGAATCCGGGGCAGTGATTTCGAATGTGAATGCCTTTTCATCACCGGGGAGGATGCTATCCCCTTCGCTCATGGCTACCTGCTGTATTCCCCAGGTTAAATTTTCAGCCGGATCCTGGCATCCGAGTGCATGTCCCTTATACCTGGTCCAGGAAGTCGTGCCCGCATTCTTCATCGTTACCTGAACAGTGACCTTTTCTCCGGGCACCATGGGCGGAATGACATGGGAAACAAATGCAGCGTCATTCACCAGGGTGATCTCCTCATATGTTGCAGTAACCTCTGCCGGGGTACCTTGCAGCACCAGTGTTGTCTCCGGATCGTCGGTATCTGCAATCAATGGATCCCCGGATACGATCTCCCATCCAGCGAACTCCTCCCCTTCCATGGCAGCATCTGCCACAATGGTTGCGGATTCATAGGGGTAATAATCGCCAGCGCCGGAGCCGCTGTTTACGACCAGGGCAGCTGTTTCACAGGTTCCCTCCGGCACGCCACAACCACACAATCCGGGTTCCGTTTTGTCAGGATCCTCGGGACACAGGTCTGCATCACCAACATGCACCTCAACGCTGCTATTGGCAGCGACGTCGAGTGTCACATCGATCACCCGGAATGCATCGCCGTCAAATTCCTGGCTGACCGAAGCATTGGTGACCCTGTAATCAAATCCACGAGGCATCACGAAACGGATTTTCGCTCCCAGGATGGGAAAGTCGAACTTATTGGTGATTGTGGCTGTGTTTTCATATGCGCTGCCATTGTTGTCATTCAGGAATTCAAGCGTCAGGTTGGGGACCCAGGTTGCTGCATCATCCTGGTCTCCGCTTTCGAGTACTTCCACAACGGCATTGGTACCTGCTGGTGTGCTGAAAGTACCGCTTGCATCATCGACACGAAACAGGTTGAATTCGAAGTGGTCACGGATGGAACCCGCGATGTATGCCACCTCCGGACTCCCATCATCAAAGCTGTATGGATTGTTTGTCCTGATGTGATGCTTATCCCCGGCAAGCACAAGGTCAAGCGGGTGTGCATCGTCGATGAACTCATGCAATTTATTGTAGC
>CAZPTO010000177.1:0-7270 GCA_964589155.1 uncultured Bacteroidaceae bacterium
CTTTACCTCACTCTCAATATGTTCTGCTGTAAAAGGATCCATACGCTGCAGCAGATCCGACAACGCACGCATCAAATCGGGGGTCTGTTCTTTCCATCGCTTTTTTACCACTTTCTCGTCGTAAGCTTCCGGGGCGATAAAGAAGAACGATGACTGCTCCCAGAGATCTGATACAAAATCGGCCCGTTCCCTGACCAGCTGCAGGACTTCCCGCACCGTTGAGGGATCAGCCTGCACCCCTTTCTCTGCAAGAACCTTTTCAAAGGATGCAGCAAGTTCCTCCACTGGCGCCTGCTGCAGGTACTGGTGGTTGAACCAGCGGGCCTTGTCGGGATCAAATTTGGCCCCAGCTTTCCCCACTTTCTCCAGGTCAAAATCCCGGATCAGCTCGTCCAGGCTGTACAATTCTTTTTCCGTCCCGGGATTCCACCCCAGGAAAGCCAGGATATTGATGCAGGCTTCGGGAAAATACCCTTCCTCGCGGTAGCCCGATGCAATCTCACCCGACTTCGGATCCTCCCACTCCAGCGGAAAGACCGGAAATCCACCCTTGTCCCCGTCGCGCTTGCTGAGCTTCCCCTTGCCGTCGGGCTTAAGGATCAATGGCAGGTGGGCAAACTGCGGTATGCTGTCTGTCCACCCGAATGCCTTGTACAATGAGACATGCAGCGGCAGGGAGGGGAGCCATTCCTCTCCGCGGATCACATGGGTGATCTGCATTTCATGATCGTCCACCACGTTGGCCAGGTGGTAGGTGGGCATACCGTCCGATTTGAACAGGATCTTGTCGTCCAGGGCACGGCTTTGCACGTGCACTTCCCCGCGGACCATATCCTGCATAACGATCTCTTCATTGGCAGGAAATTTAAACCTGACCACGTAGGGGGTACCTGATCCGACCAGCTGCTGCACTTTTGCCCCGTCCATCGTCAGGGAGTTATTCATGCCGTTACGCGTGGTGGCATCATAGGTAAAGGTCTGTTTTTGGGCTTCCGCCTCCTTTCTTTTCTGATCAAGCTCCTCCGGAGTGTCAAAGGCCAGGTAGGCATGTCCCGAACGGACCAGCTGGTCGATATATTCAGCATACCGCTCCCTGCGTTCCGACTGCCGGTATGGTCCCAGGTCTCCCGGGGCACTTACGCCCTCGTCGGGACCGATGCCGCACCATTTCAGTGACTCGATTATATAATCCTCCGCCTCGGCCACGTACCTTGCCTGGTCGGTATCCTCTATACGTAAAATAAAAGTTCCCCCATGCTTCCTGGCAAACAGGTAATTGAACAACGCTGTTCTCAGGCCTCCGATATGCAGCGGTCCCGTGGGGCTCGGTGCAAAACGTACACGTACTTTACTCATATACCATCATTGTTTGCTGCAAAGATAAGGATTAATGAACGTTTTATCAGAAACAACATTCTCCGGAAAACAGATCAGCTGTCATGAGCTGCACCAGGGACAGAAAAACAATAGGGGATTGAATTCTTTCATCAGGTGTTTTTAGTAACTTTGGTGGTTACAAATCAACAAATTGACGAACCAGGTGTCAAGGATAACTGGCAGATACACGGGATCATATTCAGATGGCTAAGCCGATACATCAAATACAAGCCTTTTTCAACAGGCAGTATCCCCAAAGCTTTTTGATTCATAAGCCCTTGTGGGGAACAGTAGTATTTGCCATTATTCTTTTCTTATTTGCTACTGTTTACCAGCCGCTGGGGATGCACGGGGCCCGCTCCTTCAGTTTTAATTTTACGATCCTGCTGTACTCTTTACTGATATCAACGGGTGTGTTTTTTGCGGCTGTAATGATTAAAAAGACCAATTGTTTCTCAAAGAGCGGGGGCTGGACTGTTTCAAAAGAACTGCTGTCAATTGTAATGATCCTGGCATCTATCGGCGTCGCCGTGTACTTCGCCGGTTTTATTGTGGAAAATCAAGGTGCACGGTGGAACCTGGCGACATTCCTCGACTCTTTTTCCAGGTCAGTACTGATCGGTATAATCCCTGTGCTTTTCCCCTCCTTACTGAACATCCGCTTTGCCTTTACCCCGGAAATATTCCAGGAGTACCAGGTGAAGGGGCAACACAGGCAAAAAGAGCAGACTGGGGAGTTGATCCATATCAAATCGAAAGCCAAAAAGGAGGAGCTGAGTTTCCTGCCCGATGAGTTGATCTATGCCGAATCGGAAGGAAATTACGTGGTTTTTCATCTTGTAAAGGAGGAAAAAAATTCCGAGGTGATCATCCGGAATTCCATCAGGGATATTGAACAGCAACTTGCCGGAGTTCCATACTTCATGCGGACACACAGGGCTTTTATCGTGAACCTGGACAAAGTAATTTCAAAAAACGGCAATTCACTGGGATACCAGTTGAAACTGAAAGGAAGCAACCAAGTCGTACCGGTTTCACGCCAGAATACCCAACTATTTGATCAACATATCCGGAAATACCTCCTATCCGTTCATCACTGATGTTGCATTTCATACCAGTTTTTTGAGCCTGACTTGCTGCCGGTAACAAATTCTTGCTGTATATACCAATAGTTTTGTAACCTCCCGGGATCTTCTTCCATTTGCATTGAACACTTAAATGTCAACGCAATGAGAAAATCAAATGCCCTTTTTGAAAAACTGTTCAAGCATGTTAAAATTTTACTCCTGTTTACGGCGTTTACGCAACCTGCCGGTCTTCATGCGCAAATGAATTGCTCGGTGAACGGAAAAATCGTTGAAGAAAATAGTAACCTGCCTGTCCCGTTTGCAACCGTAGGCCTGGTGATACGTTCAGAAGGCGATCCGCATATAACAGCGGGGACCATCACCGATAAAAACGGGTCGTTTACCATCGGCCCGGTAAACAATGGGGAATACTGGCTCCAGGCATCCTCGGTAGGATACAAAACAGCTGTAAAAAAACTTGACATTCGGACTTCCGGGATGTATGATGCCGGGACGATTTACCTGCAGGATTCGATACTCCTGATAGGCGAAGCTACTGTGGTTGGGAATCGGATGAGAGCAAAAACCGAAAATGAAAAAACCGTGTTTTTCATGAGTAAAAAAATCCATGCGGCATCGGGTAATGCAACGGATATGCTGCGGCATATCCCCGGAATCCAGGTTGACCTGAAGCAAAATATATCGCTCAACGGCAGCCGGGACATCCTTCTCTTTGTGAATGGGAAAGAACGCGATAAAAGCTATATCAACCAGATCAACCCTTTACAGATCGACCGGGTCGAAATCATGAACACACCACCTTCAAAATACGATGGGAATGTATCAGGTGTGATCAACATCGTGCTGAAATCAGAAAGTGAGACAGGCTTCAGTGGACAGATTTTCACTGAAATACCCACTTCGAAGTCAATTGTATACTCCTTCCCTAACTACAGTATGCAATACGTAAATAAAAAAATCAACTTGTTTACATCCTATAACGGGGAGATAAACTTTGAGGACATTGACGAGGTGGAGAACAGGCAAATCAGTGGACCCGGGCAGACCGTCGATATTACTTCTGTTGAACAGGTGAGGCAAAAAAACCTCTCACATACGTTTCATTATGGATTTGATTACCATGCAACACCCCGGGATGTGATCAATTACTATGGCTCAGTCAACCCCTACACATATGAACAGGATGGAAAGACCTTTATGGATGTTACCGGAAATGAGAACCGGACCTGGATGCGCCGGCGTGACGAAACCGATAAAAATCTGAATATTTTTAACTCATTGTACTATAAGCATCTTTTTAATAAACAGGGGAGCGAAATTTCCATTGATATCAGCAATTCATTCCTAAAGTCAAGTAGTTCAATTTCCTATGTAAACGAAAATGAAATTGGAACTGCCTCCATTATGAATGTCGAAAAACCTGAGCAGGTGGCAACAAGCATAAAAATTGATTACACCTGCCCGCTGGGTGATAACCTCATGTTGAATACCGGGGGGAAAGCCGGGGCAAGGTCTATGCGAAACGAAACCGCAACCGCCTTCGGATACAATGAGCAGGTCTATGCACATTACGGGACCATGCATTATAAGCAACCGGGATATAATTTTAACCTTGGGCTAAGAACCGAATATGCAGCAACGGAATTAAAAAACGATTTCAACAAAACAGGGCTTTCCATTTTGCCCTATACTACTTTTCAATACAAACTCAATGGAAAGCAAAACCTCCGGCTCTCCTACAGGCGTTCAGTCAACAGGCCGAATGTGTTTCAGTTAAATCCATACATCTTAATCAATAACCCGCGCTCTGTCCGCAAAGGCAACCCATTGCTGGAACCCGAATACAGGGACCGTATTGATGCTGAACATTCTGTCCGGTTCAATGGCAGCTATGTTTCATGCCAGCTGTTTTATGAGCATGTAAGCAACGCCATGGATAACCTGACTTTCCTGAACGACAGTGCTGCTTTTGAAACGCAGGTGCAGAACCTCGGGAACATTCGCCAGGCTGGAATACAATTCCGGGGTTCCCTGAAATTCGGTCCCCTTACAATCAGTCCCTCCCTCCGATTGTACCACCAGTCAACATCCGTGAACAGCCTGGCAGAGCAATACAATATTGAAAACAGAAATAACTGGGTTCTTGATGCAGGCTTTTCTTCTGTTCTCTCTTTCAGGCACGATTTTGCATTCTCCGGAACATTGCAATACGCAACTGTAAAATACCATATGCAGGAAAATACTTTTAGCAATGCCCTTTATTTATTATCCCTTGATAAAACATTTAAAAACAACCTCAAAGTTGGCCTGATGGCGGCATTGCCTTTTGCCAGGACTTTTGTTTACCAGGGGACAGAAATCGAGGCGCAACATTTCACAAGCAGCTACCGGGGAAATCTTAAGCTCCCTGGAGTCCCGTTAATGTTCCGGTTAAGCTACCATTTCCAAACAGGAAAAGAGAAAAAACTGGTTCAGAGGAAAAAAGAAGTCATTCCAAAAAAGATCAAAGCGGGGTTGTAAGCTGCAAAAATCAGGAACATAATAAAACGACAACCACTAAAAAACCTAAAGGTGCAGCGAAAGATGAACGGGCCTTATAAGTAGCAAGAAGGACATTTACAACTTCCTTCCAGGGGGAATAACTGTTGACAAATCCTTCAGAACTTTCCCTGGTACTTCTTCAAAAACGCGGGGTATATCTCTTCCCGCATCCATTTCAGCCGGGGCTCCACACGCAGCATCTTCTGGTATACCCCGTCCGCCTTGCGGTACATTTCCGATGCAATATAGGCATCTGCCAGGCTTCTCAGGGTGTTCAGGTAGAGCCAGTTATGCTTCAGGCCCTGGCTGTCGGCCTCGTACAACTTCACCGACTTTTCATAGATCTTCGCCGCCTCCACACTGCTGCTGCCAAAGATCGCCGGCTTGTAAAACTCGATGTTCCCCTTCTCCATCCATACCTGCGGATCGTCGGGATCCAGTTCAAGAGCCAGCTTGTTCTCTGAAAAAGACTTTTTACCAAATACCACCGCTTTGTATGCGTTCAGCCCGATCTTGTACCCGTAGATCGCCCCCAGCATTGCATGCGCCCGGGCATTACCAGGTGAACGCTCGAGCAAAATTTCCAGGTATTCTTCCGCCTGCTTTACATATTCCCGCGCCTCTTTGTCCTTCTCCTGTGAGATCAACCAGGCGATATAACCGTATTGCGCCACGACAAGATCGTACAGTAGCTCATGACTGCCGGTCGATTCCCACACCTGCTCCATCTCGCCCATCGCCCGCTGCCAGTCAGCCATCTCCCCCGAAATATACGCCTCGTAGATCCGCTCCTCAAAACCCTGGGAAAATCCCGGGATCCAGGCAAGTAATAACAGGTATGCAACCAGATTCTTCATAATTTTAAATACTTGACATATAGTGCACTAAATATAGTGGTTTGTATTGTCAATACAAACGGTTGTTCCATGGGTTATATTTTCGGGTAGAGACGGCAACTGTATATTGCAACTTAATCAGCGGTTTTCATTTTGGGCTAAATCAAACTCCTTTAAACAGAAGTCCGACATTCCAGTGTGTATAATATACGGTTATCTGGAATTTCGCAAAGTATTTGTAAAAGTATTAATATTCTATCTCTAGAATATTTTTATATGTTTTTTGTTTTATACTTAAAACAATATTCGCCTTACTGAAAATTCCCTGTTATCAACAGAAGCCAAAGCCGAAATTCTGCGCCTGTTCAATGACTATTTCAATTTTGGAGGTTTTCCTGAAGGTGCTGAACTTTCCTCAAAAAGAGATTATTTGACAAGTGTTTATCAAAAGATATTTTTAGGGGATATCGCTGCCCGTCATGCAGTGGAGAATACCTTCGCTTTGCGAATCTTATTTAAGAAACTGGCCGAAAGTATTAAACAGCCTTTGTCGTTTACACGGATAGCGAATATCGTATCATCTGCCGGCGCAAAGGTTGGCACAAATACAATTATTAACTATATGGAATATGCCAGGGAAGCCTGGCTCATCAATCCTATACAGAATATTGCAGGCAAGCTGGTTGATAAAGAAACTGTTCCAAAGTATTATTTTACCGATAACGGCCTTTTGAATCTCTTTCTGCTGGATGGAAATACTTCTTTGTTGGAAAACATGGTGGCAATTCATCTGTTGCGCAAATTCGGTCGCAATGATGCTGTATATTTTTACAACAGGGGAATTGAAGTTGATTTCTACGTCCCTGATTCCAGTGCCGCTATTCAGGTTTGTTTTGATATTGACAACAACACCGGCACTTTTGACAGGGAAGTGAAGGCATTACTGAAAATTACAGAAGTATTGGAGTGTCATCATTTGTTGATCATCACGTGGGATAACGAACGTATGTTGGAGATAAGGGGTAAGAAGATTGAAGTCATCCCTGTATGGAAATGGCTGCTGAATTTATGATTGCATCATTCCCCGCCAAACTTTATCTCCCTGCCCTTCCATGTGTTGCGCGCCCTGAACCGCCGTCTGAAGGCTTCCACCACCAGTACCACGAAGCTTGCTTGCTGGACCGGCTGCAACACCGCGTTCCAGAAAAGCGGCTGCCTGCTCATGGCCGCCACAAACATCCGCATCAGCCAGGTGAGCACCAGGTACAATACCATCCACTGCCACGACAAACCCAGCCATACAAACAAAAACCCGAAGGTTGTAAACACGGTAAACAGCAACAGCACCATGCCGCTGCCCCCGAAAAAGGCAAACACACTGCGGGTCATGCCACCGATCGCCTCACCGAAGCTACGGTACATCCTGCA
>CAZPTO010000178.1:0-7259 GCA_964589155.1 uncultured Bacteroidaceae bacterium
GTAAAGACCTTCGGTAGGCACTGATCCGTTCAACAGTTCTTTCCGGGAGTTTCATGTGTTATGTGTTTTGTTAGCAGGTTATTACCTCAGGAATATTATATTAAACATCTAATTATGTACATACATGGATATACAAAGATGCAAAATCCAGCCTGATGTACATTGTTATTTTTCGAACAATATACAAAAAAGAGTGATTTAGTTGCAAATATTCATCGTTATCCGGGGAATGTCATGGTGCAAGGGCCTACTTAAGTACCTTCCTGTATTCGAATCTTGTCAGAAAAAGGTCCTTACTCTGGTCGGATGCGGGTGCCCTGGCACATTCATCATACATTTTGGCGACCGCGTTATTCCTGTGTGCACATTGTATGCTTTCGTTTTTATCCATATCGTAAATGGCTTTCGTTCGTGCCTTGATCACATGCGCATCGGCCGGTATAGGTTGTCCTCCGCCATTCACGCATCCATTGCGGCATACCATGATTTCTATCATATCGTACTTGTTTTTCCCGGCCTCCACATCATCAAGGATTTGCATGGCATGTTTCAGCCCATGCACGACAGCAATATTCAATTCTCCCTTTTGCGTTTGAATTTGTGTGTCTTTTATGTATTTATTCCCGCGCAACCTGGGTATGCGTGGATCCTGCATCTCCTTTTTAGTGATTTCCCTGAATGCAGTTCTCAGGGTTGCTTCCGCCTCACCGCCGGCATTTGCAAGCAACTTTCCAGCTGAAGTGATGGCATTGAATGGTCCGTCTGACGGTTCCGGGTCAAGCCCACTGATGTCGATCCCGTTCAACCTGATAAGCCTCGCAAGCTCCCTGGTAGTCAACACAAAATCCACATCCGGGGAATTATCTGAAACATATTCCTGCCTGCTTGCCTCATATTTTGCCGCGGTGCAATTGGTGATCAGCACATTCTGGATCCGGTTGGAAGGGATCTGTTTTTTCTCTGCAAACCAGGTGTTGACAAGCTTGCCCATGATCTGATGGGGGGAGCGCACCGGTGTAAGGAATGAGATCAGTTCAGGACGAAATTCCTCAATATAATTGACCAGCGCCGGGCAACGGGAAGTAACCAGGGGCAACTTTTCTTTGTTTTTGAAACGCGAGACCAGCTCAGCTGCCTGCTCCTGGATAAAGACATCCCCGCCAAAAGCAGTTTCAAAAATATAATCAAAGCCTATTCTGCGCAAAGCGTTGTTGATGATCCCCTTCATATCTGTACCGGGTCTGAAACCGAATGCTTCGGCAAGAGACACAGTCACCTCCGGGGTATATTGGACCGTGACGACTATCTCGGGATCATCGAGTGACGCATCGAGGTCCTGGAACTGATTGTGGTCGATCAGGGCCCCGGTCGGACAGGAAACCACACATTGACCACAATCAATACAGCTGGAAAACTGAAGGGGCTCCGACATGGCGGTTGCGATCTTCAGCTGGTCTCCCCTGCTTTCGAAATCAATGGTGGATATTCCTACAATCTCCTCGCACAACCGCACGCATCTGCCGCATAAAATACATTTATCCGGGTCACGTACAATGCCGGGACTGGAGGAATCAATCTTTGCGCTGGCCCGCTTCCCCTGGATCTTCCTGTTCCGCACATTCAGATCTTCGGCAAGTTTCTGCAATTCGCAATTCCCGTTTCTTTCACAGTAGAGGCAATCGTCTGGATGACTCGACAACAACAGCTCGACATTGGTCTTCCTCGCCCGGAGTACCCTTGCACTGTGGGTTTTGATCTTCATCCATTCCTGCACCCTGAAAGAGCAAGCCGGTACCAGGTTATCGAATCCTTCCACCTCCACAACACACATTCTGCATGCCCCGGTCGGGCTGAGCTCATCCATGCTGCAGAGGGTGGGGACCATGATACCCTGCGCCCTGAGGGCAGAAAGGATGGTCTGCTCCTTTTCCACATGTACCACCTTGTTATTTACCTCTATTTTTACCATAATACAGTCCCTGCCTAATTATAAAAAACCGCACTGAATTTACATACCTCCCTGCAGATCCCGCAACCGGTACATTTATCCGGAACAATGAAGAACGGGTGTCGCTCGGTTCCAATGATCGCCTCTTCCGGACATCGTTTTGCACACACTGTACAACCCGTACAAAGTTCCACATCAATATAATAGGTGCGCAACTCCCGGCACACATTCGGTTTGCAGTGCCGGTCAAATATATGTTCCTCAAACTCTTCCCTGAAATGTTTCAAGGCACTGATCAAAGGATTGGCCGCAAGCTGACCCAATCCACACAGGGAAGTATCACGCATCACATCTGCAAGTTTCTCCATCTGCACCAATCCCCTGAATTTCTCGAGTGCATCATGCTGATCCTCATGGACCGGTTTCCTGGTGATCTCATCAAGGAGTTCAGACATTCGCTTTGTACCTTCCCGGCACGGAATGCATTTACCACAACTCTGGTGCGTCATGAAAGCCATGAAATATTTCACGAGGTCCACGACACAGGATTTTTCATCCAGCACCAGGATGCCCCCGGCGCCAAGAACAGCCCCCTCGCTCCGGAAGGTTTCATAGCATATGGGGATGTTCAGCTTATTGGCCGGTAATATACCTCCGTATGGACCCCCGATATGGACTGCCTTTAGTTTTCGGTCAGGCTTGCTTCCACCGATAATCTCCTGCACCAATACTTCCAGGCTGGTACCCATGGGGATCTCAATGAGTCCCCGTGTGCGCGCTTTTCCACTGACAGAAAAGATTTTTGTTCCGGTACACTCTCCTGTACCGATCCCCCTGAACCATTCGGGTCCGTTGGCAATAATGTGGGGCACATTGGAAAGCGTCTCCACGTTGTTAACAATCGTGGGCTTTTTGTGAAAACCACGTACCGCCGGATACGGAGGTTTGGACTGCGGCATTCCCCGTTTTCCCTCCATGCTGGCAATCAGGGCGGTTTCCTCTCCACAAACGAATGCTCCCGGCCCCTTCCTGATGCTGATCTCCAGGTTAAACCCACTGTAATATATGTTATGTCCCAGTATCCCATAATCACGGGCAGCCCCGATGGCTGCAGTGAGCTTCCGGATGGAATCCACATATTCGGAACGGATATAGATATAAGCTTTCGTAGCTCCAATCGCATAAGCAGCGATACAGATTCCTTCAATCAGCTGATGGGGATTGCCCTCCATCAATGCGCGGTCCATAAACGCGCCCGGATCACTCTCCTCAGCATTGCAAACCAGGTATTTCTGGTCCGCAGGAGTTTGCTGCGCAATCATCCACTTTTTCCCGGTCAGAAAGCCACTCCCGGATCGTCCGCGCAATCCACTCTCTTCCATCTTAACACAGATCTCTTCAAATGTATGATACCTGATGGTCCTGAGAAAGGCCCGGTATCCGCCGTGTGCAATATATGCATCGATCGACAGGGGATCAATGATCCCATTTTGCCGGAGCAGGATCCTGTGCTGCTTTGAAAAAAATGCCAGTTCATCCAGGAAAGGCACTTTCTGCCATGCATCCAACTGGGTATCCCTGATTTGTCCAAGTAACTTTTCACGCGGGATGGTATTGTGAAATACATCATCCAGGATGATCGACACATCATCATCAGTGATATTGGTGAACAATACACGGGTCCTGCCCGGAAGCTGTACGCTTAACACGGGTTCCTCGGAACCAAGACCTATGGCACCCGTTTCAGCCATTTCTGCATCAATACCACGGTCAGACAGGTAGGTGGCAACAGCCTCGAAAACCTGGTTGGCCCCGGCGATCCGCCCCGATGTATTCATCCCGGTCATGATGAGCGGTTTCACGATTTTCCGATAACTCAATTGCTCAATCAAACGCACCAGCTCCGGGGAATACTCCTTTGGATCCTTTTCCACGAATTCAGGGATCAGTTGTTTGATTGCACCTGTATGTACCTTCTCCTCCATTTTGCTTGCTTCTATCGGTGTTTCGACCTGATGTCCTCCAGCATCCTCCTGACACTTGTACTTTTCACCTTCGCATGATACTCCTCATTGATCGCTATCACCGGGGACTGTCCACATGCACCCATACATGCCACGACCTCCAGGCTGAACATGCCGTCACGGGTGGTCTCCCCTGAACCAATGCCAAGTTGCTTGTTCAATTCCTTGAGAATAGACGAGGACCGGTCGATATGACACGCAGTGCCATTGCATACCTTAATGTGGTACTTCCCCCGGGGAGCAAAGGTGAACTGGCTGTAAAAAGTCGCCAGACCATAAATTTTGCTTGCAGGCAATCGCAGGTGCGCACCAATCTTTTCAAGGGACTCGTCCGATAAATATCCGAATGCATCCTGAACTGACTGGAGAATAGGGATCAGTGAATCGCGGTTCACCTGCTGAAATTCATTCAATATCTGGTCAATCTTATCCATAATACCTCAATACGTGCAAATATATACGGTATTGTATTGTGATTTAATGAACAATGTGATTTTTATAACGGAAAATGGATGAAATATTGATAACAATAGAAATGCACGCGCAATACTTATTGATTTAATGGGAGTTACAGACATATGATCTTAATTTATATGGATTATAAATTATGTTTTCCTACATCTTGTTTCTCGGCATTTCCCCGATAGCGCATTCATTTACTTTGTATCTTCGCTGAAATGAGAGAAAAGGTAGTGATACAGATTTGCATGGGAAGCTCGTGCTTCAGCCGCGGGAACAAGAAGACCCTGAAGGTGATTCAGAATTACCTGAAAGAGCACGGGTTGGAAGGTGAGGTGGTATTGAAAGGGAACCATTGCTTTAGTGATTGCAGCAAAGGTCCGGTGGTGAAGATCAATGATACACTCTACGAGAACATCAATACCGACAATATCCTGGAAATCCTGGAAAATACATTCAATTAAAAAAACAGAAATGGAGCCGGTAGTAACAATAGACCAGGAGAAATGTACAGCTTGCTATGCCTGCGTCAGGGCATGCCCGGTGAAAGCGATCAAGGTCGAACCTGATCATCCGAAACCGGTCATCATAGCTGAACGTTGCATAGGCTGCGGGAATTGTCATGCTGCATGTGGTGACGATGCCATCGTGATACGGGATGGGAAAGCAGATCTCCGCAAGCTCTTCAAGCAGGGCGAGCAGGTAACTGCCCTCCTGGACCCATCTATCGCAGGAGAATTCCCGGATATCACCGATTACCGGAAATTCGTGAGCATGGTTCGCAAACTGGGGTTCCGTTATGTACATGAGGTGGCATTTGGTGTAGAGCTGGTGGCTGCCGAATACCAGAAACTGGTCAAAAACAGCAAAGGGAAATATTATCTGTTCTCCAATTGTCCCATTTCTGTGATGTACGTGGAAAAATACAAGCCGGAACTCACTAAAAACCTGGCTCCCATTATGCCGCCCATCGTAGCAGCTACCCGGGTGGTGCGGCAAAAATACGGCAATGACATGAAGGTGGCATACATCTCCCCTTTGATTGCCAGTAAACAGGAAGCCCTGCGTCTCAGTGAAGAGGAAAGAATCGACACCGTGCTCACATTCATTGAACTGAGGGAGCTGTTCAGGGAATACAAGATCGATGAAAAAAATCTGGAATACAGCGAGTTTGATGATCCCATTGGATTCAAAGGTTCACTTTTCCCGCTCTCCAGCGGGATCCTGGAAGCTGCTGGTATTGACCAGCGGGTGCTTACCTCCAAAGTGATCACCGTGGAGGGTGACCTGGTCTTCGACAGCATCAGGGAATTTGAAGAAGATATTACCACCATTAAATCCCATTTCAATATCTTCTACAAGGAATTCATCATGGGAAGGGGCACCTCCCCCGACGCAAGAAAATGGCTCAGGAGAAGCCAGCTCATCAGGTATCTGAACAGGCGAAAAAAAACATTCAACCCGGAAGCCCACAATAAAGCGCTCCTGGAATATTCCGGCATTGACCTCGCCAGGTCGTTCCGGAACGACGACCAGCGACTGGAAGCTCCATCGGCAGAAAAAGTGGAAAAGATCCAGGCCGAATTACGCAAACACGATGAACAGGAACGCGGTTGCGGCGCATGCGGATACAGGTCCTGTTACGAATTTGCAGTCGCCATTGCCCAGGGACTGGCAGTGCCTGAAATGTGCAATTTTTATGCTTCCAGGAACACCATGGATCATATCCAGTCGCTGAAAATCAGCAACGAAAAGCTGGCGCAGGCGCAGGTTGCACTCAAGGAATCCGAACAAATCGCCCAACGGGAGAAAGAAGCGGCCCGTGAAGCATCCGAAATTACCCGGGCAATGCTCCATAAACTGCCCTCGGCTGTGGTCATTCTCGATGAAACCCTGAAGATCATCCAGGCCAATGTTAGCCTGATCGGACTGCTTGGGGAGGAAGCGCTGGAAATCAATGAAGTGGTTCCGGGCCTCACGGGTGCGGACCTCAAGACCCTCTTGCCCTACAATATCCACAACCTGTTTACCTATGTCCTGGCCAACAACGAGAACATCACCGATCGTGACATAACCCTCAACGATAAACAATACAGTATTTCCGTATTTGTCATACGCAAACAAAAGATAGTGGGTGCTGTGATCCGTGACCTTTCCGCCCCGGAAGTGCAGAAGGAAGAGATCGTTAAACGGCTCACCGATGTAGTGGATAAGAACCTTAGCCTCGTGCAGCAAATTGGCTTTATCCTTGGAGAAGGCGCCTCGGAGACAGAGCGCATGCTCAACTCGATCATCGAATCATACAAGCCAAAAAAATGAGGGGGTACCAGCAATGAATACTGATTTTTATATAGAGGTCACATGCGAACAGAGAAACTACGGGAACGAAAGAATTTGTGGTGATGTATTTATTTCCAGGAAAATCAGGGAAGAGAACAGAACAATTGCCGTATTGTCAGATGGCATGGGACATGGTGTGAAAGCCAACGTGCTGGCCACCCTTACCTCTACTATGGCGGTGAATTTTACCATTGAGCACAAACACCCTGAAACCATTGCTGATATCATAATGAATACCCTCCCGGTCTGCAGCGAACGCAAAATGAGCTATTCCACTTTCACCATCGTGGACATTGAAGCCGACGGAGGTATCAACATCCTGGAATACGACAATCCGCAAACCATTATCATCCGCAACCTGAAGAGCTTTGACCCGGGCTGGCAATACACCACGCTGCATACCGCTAAAAATGAAGGCAAAGAAATCCGTACCTGCCATTTCAAACCAAAAAAAGAGGACCGCATCCTGTTCTTTTCCGACGGCATCA